>JBGSSS010000210.1:0-80583 GCA_041736895.1 Pirellulales bacterium | reverse complement strand
GATCGAGGACCCGCTAGTCGCGCGGGCGCTGCGTTTGATTCGCGAGCAAGCGACAAGCGGAGCCAAGGTCACGGACATCCTGCACGGCGTGCCGCTTTCGCGCCGCGCGCTCGAAGAGCGGTGCAAAGCGCTCACCGGCCGCACGCCGCACGAGTTTCTGCTGCAATACCGCCTGGAGCGGGCGCAGCAGTTACTGCGCGAGACGGATCTGCCGCTGCGCGTCGTCGCCGAACGCGCGGGCTTTGGGCACGCGGAATATTTGAGCGAGGTTTTTGTCCGCGAGCTCAAGATGCGGCCGGGGGTGTTTCGTGAGCGGGAGAGGGCGTAAGATTTCCTTGCCGCAAGGGATTCGGATTTTTTTGCCGCAAAGAAAACAAAGAAAACAAAGAGGGGAAATCAAATGATAAGAGAACGAGACATTCGAAAAATTGGGGACTCCATCTTGATAGGTATCGGCCTTAATAATGCAGTCTTCGATATTATGACTGACCGGGATCAATTAAATGAATGCTTACAAATGCTCCAACAGCCACATCATGGTACGGTATGGAAGAAAATTGGGGATTTCGGAATCTATCCAATCACGATGAATCTGCACCATGACGAGACAGTTTCTATTATCCTTGATGGTCCAGACTTGGAACAAGCGCGTAACCAAGCGGCGGGCATATATCTTCTAGAAAAAGAAGAAATCCGACGCTTGCTGCTGGATGCCTTGGCGTGCGGCGAGTTGACAGGTTAAGAGCTACTGCGATTCATCCAAGGTCTAGCGACCTTGGCTACAAAACATCGGATAACTCTTTTTTCTCAGGAAAAATGACGAGCGTTTGTGCCGTTGATGTATTTTGGAAATGAATCTTTAGCAATAAGTCCGGATCGCGAGGGCTGGGGATCCTCGCCGTGCCACCATAAGGAGAAACTTCCTGCGAAGTATATGCACAGCAAATCACAGCGATACGCGCCAAAATCGAGCGCAGCACCGAGGGCCGAACTTTTAAGATCGTAGGTACGTGATCTTCATCAAGATGGGAAATCGCGAGCCCCTCTTCTTTCCTCCATTCTAGCTTTACAGCGTGATCGACGATCCCATTCAATAGCACATCGACCAAGCCGACAATCCCATTGTTCGCGCCGGTCATTGCGTTAGTAATTTCGTTGACAATGTTAAGAGGAATGCTCATTTAGTCAACTCCGGCTCGCTCCTCTTCGCGTCGCCGCTAAACGGCTTTCAAATTATTCTTCCTTCTAACTCCTTCATTCTTCCCTACGACATATCGGCCTTCGCGATCACCGTGATCCCGCTGTCGCTGATCGTGTAGCCGCGGGCGACGTCTTCGTCGCGGTCGAAGCCGATTTTTGTGCCGGGCGGGATGTGGACGTTCTTGTCGATGATCGCGCGGCGTATCTGGCAGTGCCGGCCGACATCGACGTTGTCGAACACGATTGAATCTTCGATCGTGGTGTAACTATTCACGCGCACGTTGCCGCCGATCAGCGAACGCGCGACTTGACCGCCGCTCAGAATCGACCCCGGACAGACCAAACTATCGATGGCCGAGCCGCGGCGGGCGTGTTCACCCGGTTCGGCAAAGACGAACTTCGGCGGCGGTTCAATCGAAGGCCGGCTGCGAATCGGCCAATAGCGGTCGTACATGTTCAACAGCGGATCGACGCTGATCAAGTCCATGTTCGCTTCGTAGTACGCGTCGAGCGTTCCCGCGTCGCGCCAGTACGCGTCGCGCTTCCGATTCTCGTCGTGGAACGGAAACGCAAAGACCCGATGCGACTCGATCATCGACGGAATGATGTTGTGTCCAAAGTCGTGCGCGCTCTCCGGCTTAGTCGCATCGAAACAGAGCTGCTCGAACAACAGCCGCGCGGAAAAGACATAAATCCCCATCGACGCGTAGCAATGCTCGGGATCGCCCGGCATGTGGCGCGGCTCACGGGGCTTTTCTTGAAAGCCGACAATCCGCTGGTCGGCATCGACCTGGATGACGCCGAATTGCGTTCCCTCGTGCAACGGGACGCGCAGCGCGCCGACGGTGACGTCGGCGCCGGTCGCCTCGTGGAACTCGACCATCTTGCGGTAGTTCATCTTGTAGATGTGATCGCCGGCGAGGATCAAGACATACTGCGGCCGAATTTTTTCCAGCACGTAGATATTCTGATATACGGCGTCCGCCGTGCCGCGGTACCAGTTCTCGTCGATCCGCTGCTGCGGCGGGATGACGTCGATGAATTCGCCGAGCTCGTGCGTGAAGAACCGCCGCCAGCCAAGATTGATATGCCGGTCGAGCGAGAGCGCCTTGTACTGCGTCAGGACCAGAATCTTTTTCAGGCCGCTGTTCATACAGTTCGACAGCGCGAAATCGATGATCCGATACGACCCGCCAAACGGCACGGCGGGCTTCGCGCGGTCACGCGTGAGCGGTTCCAACCGCGACCCTTTTCCGCCCGCCAGCACCACGGCCAAGACATTGTTCAAAAGCGGTTCGCTTGGATCCCAATACAACATGCGTGGCACTCCGTGATCGGCGGATGAACGTGCAGGGAATCGTATTCTAAAGATTCAACGGAGAAAAAACACTCCAATCCCCGGTTAGCCGCGACGCGCAGCGGAGCGCTCCTCTGCGAGTCGCCGCTAAACGGCTCGTGCTCCACGAATCCCGCAACTTCCGCCCCCTGGCGAAACGGCCGCAAATCGGACACAATGGGAGCGAATTTTGCGGCGATTCTGTGCTGTCAGAATCCTCCGCTGCGCGTCGGGGCTAACCGCGTATTTGCACACATTCAAGCATTCCAACTTTCTAACTCTTACATTTTCGCTCCCGATGCATCATTGCGACGACGATTGCGATCATACTCATCACCACCATCACTCGAAACACACTATGAGCACCATTGTTGACATTCACGGCCGCCAAATTCTCGATAGCCGCGGCAATCCGACCGTCGAAGTCGATGTCGTCCTTGCCGACGGCTCGTTCGGCCGCGCCGCCGTTCCAAGCGGTGCCAGCACCGGCATCCACGAAGCCTGGGAACTCCGCGACGACGACAAAGCCGTCTTCATGGGCCGCGGTGTGACCAAAGCGGTCGACAATATTAATAACGTCCTCGCCAACGAACTCGCCGGGATGGACGCCGTGGATCAAACGGCCGTCGATTACCGGATGCTTGAACTCGACGGCACGCCGAACAAGAAGAACCTCGGCGCTAATGCGATCCTCGGCGTCTCGATGGCGGTCGCCCGTGCCGCGGCCGATCACTCGGGCTTGCCGCTGTATCGGTACCTGGGCGGACCGGGTGCCCGGCTCTTGCCGGCCCCGATGATGAACATCATCAATGGCGGGGCGCATGCCGACAACTCGGTCGACGTGCAAGAATTTATGGTCATGCCGTTGGGCTTCGAGAACTTCAGCGATGCCCTTCGCGCTGGGACCGAAATCTTTCACAACCTGAAGAAGGTTCTGAAGGCCAAGAAGCTGAACACAGCCGTTGGTGACGAAGGTGGCTTCGCCCCGGACCTGAAGAGCAATTCCGAAGCGCTCGACTTGATCATGGAAGCGATTGCCGCCGCTGGTTACAAGCCAGGCGAGCAAATCAAGATCGCTCTGGACGTCGCCGCGACGGAACTTTACGACGAAAAGAAGAAGGTCTACCAACTCGGCAAGAAGACCGGCAAGATCGAAGAGCTCACCCCGACCCAAATGGTCGACATGCTGACGGAATGGTCGAACAAGTACCCGATCTGCTCGATCGAAGACGGTTGCTCCGAGGACGACTGGGCCGGCTGGAAGGCGCTGACCGACAAGATCGGCGACCGCGTGCAAATCGTCGGCGACGATCTGTTCGTCACGAACACCGACCGCCTGCAACGCGGCATCGACGAAGGGATCGCCAACAGCATCTTGATCAAGGTCAACCAGATCGGCTCGCTCACCGAAACAATCGAAGCGATCCAACTCGCCCACCGCAACGGCTACACCAGCATCAGCAGCCATCGCAGCGGCGAGACCGAAGATTCGTTCATCGCCGACCTCGCGGTCGCCCTCGGCACGGGCCAAATCAAGACCGGCTCGGCCAGCCGCACGGACCGCATGGCGAAGTACAACCAACTGCTCCGGATCGAAGAAGAACTCGGCGGCGGCGCGCTGTATGCCGGGCCGTGGTTCAAGCGGGGGAGCAAGTAGAGTCGATTTACCGCAGCGGCAGCCAACGGCTTCGCCGCTTCGCAATTCATTGACAACCATCGCGGGCGACTGATCCTTTTGGAAACAGTCGCCCGCTTTTTCGATAGAGGCCAGCGAATTCCTGACCTAGGGGGACGCATCCTGGATGGAGACCGCGAATAGAGATTGACTCGGAAGCAGCAATATCATGGGGCGAAATAGCACATTTTCAATGATTCACCAGGAAAATACTGTATCTATCGACTGGTATATTTAATTTCGATGTTTTTGGAACATTCAGTTGCTTCAGACTCGTTGTCTGCTATCCTAATACCTTGACTAACTGATTAGGTCATTTCTTGCGTCGGAGTACGCTCCTGATTTTCAACTTAGAATGCGAAGGGGTTGCTAATGCTTGTTCGAAATCTACGCGCCTGGGGAGCGATGCTCCTTTTCTCGGCGTCTGTTCTTCTTGGGAATACTGCTCCATGCCGCGCTGGCATTATCACGAGCACCCAAATGTTTAGCGGTCAAGCCGGCACAGGTCCGGGCTTGGGCACGGTGAATGTCCCGCTGATTTTCACCGCGAACCCCAATAACGATAATGTGAACATCGGCGATCCGACCGACAACAACATTACCGTTCCGATCAAACGCTTTGATAACACGGGCTACATTGATATCGTTTTCAATGTGAGCGACTCGATGGGAACGACCGAATATAAGGTCTTTGAAACCGTCGATAACAACACATTCATTCCGTGGTCGAGCTATACCATGCAACTTGGCTTTGGGTTCGGCGCGGCGTTTGTGCCGAGCCTTCCCCTGGACGGTTTGGATTTCGATGCCCCGACGTACGATTCGCCGCCGTTGTCTTCGGCATTCCCCGGTATTATTGCGATCAATGAAGACGAGTTTCTGTTTTTAGGCGGCCTGCATTCGACGGGCGCGGAATCGTATCAATTCCGCATCGACGTCGCCGACTTGCCCCCGGGCGTAACCTCGTTCACGCTGCGTCAAGCTCCGACCCCTGTGCCTGAGCCGGGTTCGCTGGCACTCCTGGGCTGCGGTCTCGCGGGAGCGTTCTGTCTGTATCGCAAACGCCGCTAACGACAAAGTCGTTGCTTCTCAATTCGCTAATCATAAACACCGCGGGCGACTGATTCTTTGAATTCAGTCGCCCGCCGTCTTGCGCCTCCTTAGAATCGAAGCATCTTCTCCAAGTGCAGGAACATTCCATGAACAACTGGCAAAGCAAAATCCGAATCGCTTTGAGCTGCGTCCTGGGGTTTGGATCAGTCACCGGCTGTCAAGAAAAAACGCCCCCAGCGCCGACGAATCAGGCACGCAACTCGGCGCCGATCGCCCCGGAGAAACCGGCCACGGCCGCGCAACCCACCGAAGAACCCGCCGCGAAAATCGCCGCGCCGCGCGGGCAATTGCTCTACCAACCGATCTTTCATTGGTCCGATGGCGATGAATCGGCGCAAGGTACGGGATTCTTTGCCAAAGCGCCGAACGGAAAAATTGCCGCGGTGACCAGCGCCCACTTCATCGACCCCGAAAGGCCAGCGCTCTTGAGCGCCGAATGGCAAACCATCGACGGAGAAAAGATCGTCGCGAAGCTCAGCACAAGCTGGGGTCCGCCGGGAAAGTTGGGCGGCAGTGAGCTCGATCAACGAAGCGACTATCTACTGTTCCCGGTCGAGCCTGAAGTTATGGTCCCGCAAGTTTTGGAATTCGATCCGCGCCCCCGCTGCGAAGACGGCGAGCTGGTCTGGTTTGTGGACAAGGACGGCTCGGAATCGGCCGCCGACCAACGCGTCCTGACAGGCCGAGTCAAACTCGAATCTCCCCTGGCGATCATTCTCACACTCGATGACCCGATAAAGCTGCAATCCCAAAGCGGCTCGCCGTTTATCAGTCAAAAAACGGGCAAGGTGATCGGCCTGCTTTGTTCCGGGGGACACGACGGCGACGAGCTCCTCTTAATCGCCGCCCCCGTCGGCAGAATGCTCAAGCAGTTGCAAGACGACTCCTCGTTTCCCGAACTCCGCACGGTGATCGGCAAAGAAACACCGCCCGCCGATCCCAAGACGCCGGCGGAAAAACCGTAACCCGCGTTCAACAATAATCGCCGCATTTTGCAGCCCAGCGCGTTAGCTATGGCGGCCAAAATATCTCGCTAACGCGACGGGCAAGAATCTTTCGCTCCGTGATGAATGGCGAAGTTGCTTTTGATAGACAACGCTCCAATTCGCGCGTCTACCCAAAACACTCGGCCAAATGCTTGGCACTGGGGGGAACGTTGAACTACCATGAGTGCTGCTGACCTGCCATCCGATTCGTGAATCCCTCCAGCGCTGAGGAGTAGCATTATGCGAACCGCCATCCGCCGCGTTTGCCATATCGGGCGAGCCACCATTTCGCGTCGCGTCGCTCGCCACGCACTCGCGCTGTTTCTCGCCGCGAGTTGCTTTTCACACTCCGCCAATGCGGATGTTCTCGATCCGAATGCGTTTGCGTCATTGGGGGCGCTGACGGTGCCAAGCGGCACGATCACGATTAATACCGAGACGCTCACAATCTCGGGTGCTGTTTCATTTAGCGGGGTCGTGCATACTCAACCCGATGCGCGGGAAATCGCCGTCTTCGATTTTAGTTCCATCAACATCAGTTCGGGCGTCACGATCAACACGATCGGGACGCGCCCCTTGGCGTTGCTTTCGCGCGGTGATGCGGCGATCAATTCGGGCATCACTGCCGTGGGAGGATATTTAGGGCCAACTTTGACGAGCACCGCATCAAACTTATACCAAACTGAAGATGGCAAAGGACCAGGCGGTGGAACGCAGTCAACGTTGATGCTGGTAGGCGGCGGGGCTTTTGGGGGGAGCGGCGGAGCGGAGGTGACAACTCAAGGAGGACGCGGCCGAACTTACGGCGATCTCTTCGACCAACTCCAAGGCGGCAGTACCGGCGGGGTCGCGACGGGTGCAGGCTCCACAGGATTTGCCTTCGGAGGAACGCCGGGCGGGGCCATCGAAATCGTGGCCGTGGGAAACTTGTCCCTTGCCAGTGTTTTTGCCGATGCCATCAACTCTTCGGTCTCTTCCAATGGTCAAGCCGCGGCAGGCGGAGCTTCGGGAGGAGGAATTCTTTTATCGGCGAATTCCATTTCGGTGACTGGCGGCTTGTTTGCTGAAGGAGGCGCCGGGGCAATCGTCGGCAGCTTTGCCCCCACGACCACGCGCATCGCAGGCGGCGGAGGCGGGGGACAAATTGCCATGGAGGGGCTAACCAGTCACACCCTCGGATCGAACACTGGCTTTCCCACGCTCAACGTGCACGGAGGGAATGCCGGCTTGGGAAGTACGATCGGCATCGGTTCCGGCTCCGTCTATGCGCCAGCCGCGGCGGGAATTATCACGGTCGCCGCCAATACGACCATCGTGCCCACGGGTTTCGCCGTGACACTCGATGACACGCCAATTACCTCGATCGCTGGTTCGACAACACAAACCTTGGCCACGTTCCGTTCTCTCATTAAGAAAGATCTCACGATCAACTCCGGCGGCAGTGTCATGCTCGGCAAAGACAATCCGCTCTACCGCACCAGCAGCGGCGTGAACGTCACCACGCTCTCCGTCGATGGCATGTTCAACATGAACGGCTACGACCAAACGCTCGCCACGCTCACCAGCACGAGCAACACGGGCACGATCGCGATTCCCATCGATAGTACTCTCACCTTGATCGGCACTTCCAGCAGCACTTACAACGGCGCTTTGACCGGCAGCGGAAAAGTGGTGATCGCTCCTGGCAAGACGCAAGTCTTTGGCAATAGCCTGAGTGGTTTCACGGGCTCGGTCGAAGTGAATAGCGGCGCGGTCAATGGCGTTGCCACCTTCAACACCACGACCTTTGGCACCGCCCTTTACAAATTGCTTGGCAACGGGATCGCCCAGTTCAATGGCACGGGTTCAATACAATTACGAGATGCAATAGAGTTCAACGGCCAGATTGTTGTAGGCACCGGCTCGCAACTGCAATTGGATTCGAGCACTGCGGGCAATGTCGAAGTGAATGGCACGCTGTCGCTCTCGAACAACGTTTCCATCCCCAGTCTGAGCACCTCGGCAGCGGGTACAGTTGCCTTGTCTGCCAATACGCTGACGGTCGGTTCCGGAAATTTTGTGGGCATCATTTCCGGGATCGGTGGCAGCCTCGTGAAGAACAGCGGTTCCACACTCACCCTCGGCGGCAATTTAAGCAACACCGGCGCCACCCAAATCAATGGCGGCACCTTGGTCCTCTTTTCAGCCGTCAGCAGCGGCGGACCCGTGACCATCGCGGGCGGCGCAACGCTGGAGGCCAACTCCTCGATCCCCCGCGCGATCTCGTTGAATAGTTCGACAAGCACACTGAACGTCGGATTCACGGGACTCACGCTCGGCGATGCGGCGAGCTTCACCGGCTTTCAATCGGCCGGCACCCTCACCGTCGGCGCGAATACGGTCACCCTGGCCAGCAAAGGTTTCTCGAATCTTGGCGTGCTGACATCGCTCGCGGGCGGAACGATCAACGCCGCGAACGGCGTCAGTCTCGGCATCGGTTCGAATCTTTCGGGCAACGGCACCGTCAGCGGCAAAGTCGCCGCCGGATTCGGCAGTACGATCGAAGCCAGCGGCGGCAACCTGGCCCTCGGCAACAGCAGTTCCCTAGTCGGGTTCGCCTCGGACGGCGAAATCTACACCGGCACGAACACCCTCACGCTCAACGACAGCAACCAAGCCGTCCTCGGCTCGTACACCCAAGTCGGCAGCGGCGGCACTTCGGGCACGCTCGCCGCAACCAACGGATTGATCATCGACATCGGCCACAATCTCGAAGGCCAAGGTCTGATCAGCAGCACCAACACGCTCGCCAAAGCCGTCATCATGAACGGCTACACCAAAGGGACCGGCACGGGCTTGAACTTCAACGGCTACGTCAAAGGGATCGGCATCTTCGACGGCACGGTCATGTTCAGCGGCACGATTGCACCCGGGCTTAGTCCGGCGAGCACCACGTTTAACAACATCGCGCTCGGTGACACCGGCACGCTCGAGATGGAACTCGGCGGGCGGCAACTCGGCGGCCAATACGATCACCTGAACATCCTCGGCACGGGAACGCTCGACGGCACGCTCTCGGTCCTGCTCATCGATGGTTTTCAGCCGGCGCTCGGCGACACGTTCAATCTGCTCGATGGCAACACGACGGGCAGCTTTGACACGCTCAGTTTGCCCACACTCGGCTCGGGCCTCGCTTGGAACACGAGCCAGTTGTACAGCACGGGCAGTCTCAGCGTCACCGCGATCCCCGAACCGGGAATGCTTGCGCTCGTCGGTTGCGGGCTCATGGGGGTGACGCTGTTGCGTCGCAAGCGCCGAGCTACGCAAACTTGAACCGCATCAATCTACCGTCAATGCACCCACCGTTTCGCCGCCTAGCAATCTGTCAAAAAACTATGCGGGTGACTGATTTCATATTGGAATCAGTCGCCCATTTTTTGTGTAGAATGACCTAGGAAACTATAAAATTTTTCGGGAACGCTGGCAACGAGCTTCAACTCAATAGCTTTCATTCGGCGGAGACGAAACAATGGCGATGAAAACAGTGCTCTGCTTGCTCGCCTTCACAGCCAGCTGCTTGGCAGCGGAACCAAAGCCGCAGCCCGTCACGGACGAACTGATGCAGAAGCTCGTCAAGCTGGCGGACAAATGGGGGCTGCCGCCACTCCGGCCTAGTTCGCAACTATACCTGATTGAAAATGGCTCCTTTCGGGTCGGCGATGAGCCCGCTACCGATTTATATATCCTCGGCTATCGCGAGCCGGGCAAGCCGCCGCAAATGCGCGTCGGCTTCGAACTTAAAGAGCTAGGCAAATTCAGAAAAGTCGCCCCCGTTGATGATCCCGATAGCTTGCCGTTCGAGCAAATTTGCGGTGAGAACGACAACTTGCATGGGTTGCTCGTCGCGGTTCAATTGCTCCGGAGCGGCCAACAGAAAGCCGCACAAAAGTTGCTTGAGAAATCCATCAACATTGAAAATCGCCACGGGTATGTCTCCCTCCCGGATACTTCGCTTGAAGCCTTGTTGGCGCATTGTTTTGTGTGTCAGTTCGATCAAGAACTATACAAGCCCCGGCCGAACCTCGCGCAGTGCAAACAGCGCATCGAGCGCGTTCTGGCCGATGTGCCCATCAATCAAGCGATCTACAAAGAACTTCTAGCTTCGTTACAAGCAAGCGTCGCGCATCCCGTTTCTCCGCCCCATTCGGTTGAACGCGCGATCGATGAATATCTGCTGAGCGGCGCGCGTCATAGCGAAACGGCGAAACTGATCGTCAACGATTGTTGGCCGGGCGAAGAAAATCTGTTCAAGTTTGGCTTTCAAGCGGTGCCGACACTGCTCAAGCAACGCCATTCCCCGCGGTTTACCAACTTCTATACGCCCACGATCAACAATATTATCGGGCATCGCTGGAACGCGGCCGAAGCGATTCAGGGTCATCTGCAAGACCTCGCCAACGAACAATTCGCGAGACCGAACGAAGATGATGAGGAAGATAAAAAACGCTTCGACAAGGAATTCGACTTGTGGTGGGAACGAGCTGCGGCGATGGGCGAGCAGGAGTACGTTAAAAAATATACCATCCAGCAAGAGGGAGACGGCCAATGTCGAATCAGCTCTCCGCTGCTCTACCTGGCACGTACACGGTATCCCGAAAGCCTGCCGGGAATGTACCTGCGACTTTTGCAAACCGACGAGTACAGCGAGCAAGTGCTGAAGTATTTGATGGCGAGCAAAGCCATTTCGGACAAGCAAAAACACGAGTTGCTCTTGGCCGGAATTGCGACCAAGCGGCCAGCTCACCGCAATGCTGCGCTAGAGCAGTTGCTCAAAATCGATCGACGGGCTGGAGAAAAAATTTTGCTCGACTTGTTGCAGCATATTCCGCCGCACGTCGAGAAAAAAGGAGAAGACGTCATCAGGCAAAATGTCGGGTTGGCAGGAATGGTGGGCGAGAGCAGCAGCGAGGTACTCTGGCAAGAATTCGAGGCCTCGTTAAAACGCGTCGAACCGATTATTGCGATGGAACTCATTTATTGTTTGGAGCCGAATCCCGCCGGCATGCTCCGGTTTCGCCAGCTCGACAAGCCCTACCAAGATAGTCAGGTGCTGCGGGGCAAGCAACCCTCGGGCTTCTTCGCCGGCCACATGCACGACGAGATCACGATGCGAAATTATTTGCATCTGCAATGGGCGAAGTGGCTCGAATTGGATATCGAGGATCCCAAGGAAGAAAGCACCGACGAAGAGTGGGAGGCCTATCGTGCACAGGTTGCCGCCGAAATCGCGAAGTGGGAAAAACAAGCTTCTGCTAAACAACCAAGCAACAAAGCGCCTTGATTCAATCTCCATGCAACCCGTCCGTCTCGCATGATCACGGCGCCAGTCCGTGGTTCAAAAAAGGGAGCAAGTAAAGCAACGAGCAAAAGTCCCCGCCGCTTCGCCGCTTAGCAAACTGACAAAAAACCATGCGGGTGACTGATTTCATATTGGAATCCGTCGCCCGTTTTTTGCGCGCATTCGCCTCTAACGACTGATATAGTAAGACGACGGAGTACGATCTTTTTAAGATTGAGGCATTCACTTCATCACATCTACCAGGGGCAACCCCAATGCTTTGGCGGGCAATCTTTTTGGCATTCGTCGTCGGTAGTTTCTGTATGGGAAACTCGGGCTGCGGAGAAAAACCGCCAGCAACTCCTGCTTCTGAAATTACTGAAACTAGCACCACCCCCGGCGGCACCCGCGCGGCGCAAACGCCCGAGTTCCTCCCCGCGACGGCCTACATGACCATGACCGCGCGGCCGGCGGAGTTGCTGCAACAACCGGCCGTGCGGCAATTGTATGACCACTTGACCAAAGCCGCCAAAGCGGACGAGGAACGCGAGCGGCAGAAATCAATGTACTTCAACCGCAATAGCCGCTGGATTTTTCCCGGCGGCGAACATTCCGGGTTCCTGGATCTCGAATCGTACACCCGGCACCTCTGCTCGCGCATCTCGCACAAGAAAGATCTGCTGACTCCCTTCGAAGGCCGTGTCTATCGCTACAAGGACGCCGCGCAATTCAACCGTGCGCTGAACTACGCCAAGCAGGATTACAAACCGGCAACCGTTCCGGCTTTCACGCGCGAAGTCTTGCAGCAGGAACACAGCGTCTCGACGCTGCAACATGAAAAACCGTTTAACCCGGTCGCATACAAAGCGCGTGTCGAGGTCGAAGAATACGAAACGCCGCCGGTCAAGGGCGAACCGCTTCCTCCCCGCAAGCCCGCGCCGCCCCCGCGGCGCAATCTGGAGGAGGAAGAAGACCGCCAGCCGCTCCCCACCGAAGAGAAATGGAAATATGCCGCGACCATCTGCACCGAGGGCGACCGGACGCTGCTCTTTTCGTATCGCGGGCAGATCGTCGCACAAATGCTCGACGCCAAAAACGGCCCCGCCTGGGCCGCCGACTACGCCAAGATCGCGGGCTACCCGTTCTCCGCCGCGGTCAATTTCGCGCAAGTGCGCGACTACGCCAAGAGCTATGTCAACGTCCGCTACCTCTCCGAGTTGCAGCCCGAGGTACAGCAAACGCTGCGCGACTTGATCGAGCAGCTCGATTTGGCGCTCGTCGCCGTGGACACGGCCGAGGGGTTGAAACTCTACGGCCGGTTCGAAGCTGCTGACGAAGACGCCGCGAAACAGGCGCTCACGCTGCTCGAAAAACTGCGCGCCAAGGCACCTGGGCTGGCGCTGCCGTTCCTGAGCGAGATCAATCGCCTGATTCCCGGCGGCGGCGCGTTGCTGGGCCGCGAGTTGCAAGCGGCGCTCACAGATCTCAAGCTCACGCAAAAGGGCCGCGTCATTTCGCTGAATCTCACGATCCCCGCCGCCGTGTGGGAAGCGGCCGTGAAAAAATCGCTCGCCACGCTCGTCCAAATGGAAAGAGAATTGCAAGGCATCCGCTGGGTCAGCGAAGCGATGCGCGAGCATGTGCGCGCGAAGCGCACTTACCCCGCCACGACGCTGTCCAAAGAAGGCCAGCCCGTCAGTTGGCGCGTGCAACTGCTGCCATTCCTCGGCGAACAATCGCTGTACGAAAAATACAATCAAGACGAACCGTGGGATAGCGAAACGAATCTCAAAGTTCTCGCGCAAATGCCCAACATGTACCGCGCCCCGGGTTCGGACCCGAAATCGAACACAACGTGCTATGTCATGCCGGTCCATCCCAAGTCGATGTGCCCCGAAATCCCCGTGAAGTTCGGTTTTTCGGAACAGCGTTTCTACGACGGCACCAGCAAGACGATCGCGATCCTGGAAACGGCGACCGAGATCCCGTGGACTAAGCCCGACGATCTATTGATCGACGACGCGCAGCCATTGCCGGAACTCGGGTTCAAGAGCCAGCCGCTCGCGCGCGTGATCATGGCCAGCGGCGACATCCGGGCGATCCGCAAAAACGTGACGCTCGCGGAACTCCTGCCGTGGCTGACGCCGCGCGGCGGGGACCAGCTGGTGCCGCTGGAGGTGGAGTAGGAATGGGCTAAACGAGGTTAGCACAATCTAACAAATAGTTCTGTCCCCCCCTTTTTCTCCAAGTGCCATGCATTACTGACACCTTTTCTTTACCCTTAGTTCCCTACAGAGCCATCATTTCTCTTTTTCATTCTTCGCGCGGCTCTCGTCGAGTTCCCGCAGCCGGCGATCGGCGAACCGGCCCAGGATCATGGCCTGAAGAACACAATACGCCAGAGCCAAGGGAAACCCATACCAGAGGTACGCCGGGCCCACGGTGATGTCGAGAATCGAGGCCATGGCCCCAGCGCCGATTACGAAGCCGGCCACGAATAATTGATAGAGTTCGAACTTGGGGACAACCGCCCACTGCGCCTGAAATTCGAGCGGCAGCAGCTCCTGGGGGTCGACGGACTTTGTGTTTTGTCTGAACATGCTCATCTTCAGTTGGGACTCCTTTTTCACCAGAGCCGTTCTGCCCCCTTTTTTGACGCAGATACGTCGCATCGCGATCGGCAGGTCGATTACTGATTGCCTTCTTTTGGAACATCCTCTTTGGCATCGGGCTTTTTACTCAGGATCTCCTTTGCTTTCGCGAATCGGCCGTCGTAGAGCTTGAGCAGTCGAATATCTTCATCCACAAACGACTGACTTTCTTTCGGCGGAAGGTCCGAGGCGAAGACGGGGTTGATCCAGCCATTGGCTCCAAGTTCTGCCGAGAAGATCCCTACGGATTTATATCCAGCGGCCGGTTTTCGCGGGTCCTTGAGAGACCAAATCCGCCGCTCGACTTTCAGCGCCTTGTCTTCCAACCAGACGCGATAGACTTCGCCGCGATACGGCAGATAGACGTAGTGCTGATTCGCATCCGCCAGCAACGCGGTGAAATGGATGTCCAGGTTAACTAACTTGCGAAAGGTTTTCGGATCGGCGTTGTCCAGGGGATTCCCGCTAGCGTAAACGCCATTCTTGTCGAGATAGACCGACTGGTGAACCGTCTCGAAGGATGGCGCATCAACATTGAAAATTTGCTCGGAGCCCCGCCACACACAATTCAGATCAGCGCCGTAAGGACTCTCGTCGCCAAACGTCCGAAAGAGGACAGGGTTCGCGCCATTCAGGCGGGTACCCGACCAATAAACATGACTCTTGTCGGAATAAAACGCTTGCTCCAGGTGCCGAAATGTCCGGGGATCTGCCTCGACAATTTGTTCATCCTGGTACCAGACATTCTTAGCATCCTTCCAGACGAAACCATCGTTCACCAGTTCGACAGTTTTGGGATCGACGCCGGGCATCGGACTGCCATACCACCAGACCTGTTTGTTGTCCTTGCCAAGGTTAAAGCCAATGACTTCGAAGCTCATTGCCTCGGCTTTCGGCAGTTCAACCACCCAAAATTGCCCATCAGGGCTGTTCCATTTGTAATAGACCTTGTTCTTGTCCTTGGTGTATTCATCGCTCAGGACTTTGAAGCTCGCGGCATCGACGTCTTGGGCAAGTTTCAGCATTTGCCCCAGGCGCAACGATGCCCGCAGAAGGGTTTCTTTGCCAGCTTGGTCGATGCGCCGGCCGTTATAGTAGATGAAGTCGCCCTTGCGCGTGTAGCTAAAGCCCAGGGCTTCGCCCTCGCCGGGGATTTCATTGGCCGCCTGATTGGCCGGGGGTGGGGCAAAAAATGCCGCGTCGATGCCAATCCCTAGAAAGATGGCCAAAGCCGCGGAAACAGTCAGCAATCTCGGTGATCCGGCCGCCAATTTCAGGAATCGGCCGGCGCTGTTGTTGCCAGCACGGAGCGGAGCAGGCAGTTGAAAGACCGTCGGCTGCTGAGCATGGGCTAAGCACGCTTCCAACAGTTCATGAACTTCGCGGGCAGTTTTATAGCGGTGGATTTTGTTCTTCTCCATCAGCTTGCCGATGATGGCACAGAGCCACGCCGGGATTTCTGGATTCAATTCACGAATCGGCAGCGGCGCTTCATCGCTGATCTTGCGCATCACGGCATAAGAGGAATCCGCGCGAAACGGCGGACGTCCCGTGCAGAGAGTATAGAGCACGGATCCCAGACTGAACAAATCGCTCTGCTGATCAATCGATTTGCCGAGTGTTTGCTCGGGCGACATGTATTGGGGAGTGCCGGCGATCGTCCCATCGCGCGTGACCGAAGCATCGTCCACCGCGCGGGCCAAGCCGAAATCGGTGAGCGTGACGCGCTCGACCCCTTCGTCGAGCAGGATGTTTTCCGGCTTGATGTCGCGATGCACTAGCCCTTGTTCATGGGCCGCAGCTAAGCCCGCTGCGATCTGCGCGCCGATCCGCAAACACTCGACCGTCGTGCATGGTCCCTGTTGTTGCAGCCGTTTTTGCAGCGAGCCGCCCCGAATGTAGGCCATGACCAAGTACGGCAGCGCTGCATCGCTGGACACACTGTGGATGGGAATCACGTTGGGGTGGAGCACTGCCGCGGCCGCCCGCGCCTCGCGCGTAAATCGCTTGCGGGAGCTGCCGTTATTGGCCAGATGGGGAGCCATCACTTTGATGGCCACCACACGATCCAGCGCCGGATCAAAAGCTTTGAGCACGACGCCCATCCCTCCGACCCCAATCACGCCAGAAATCTCATAACCGCCCAAGCGCCCGAGGCGATGCGGATCATCCGTGGGGGCGAGACTATCGAGCACCGACTGAATCATCAACGGCTGATGCGGCGCGCGCTGGCCCAGGGCTGCGGCGGAAAACTCCGCGGTGCTGGCCTGATCGAATTCGGTGGGTTGGAGCAGTTGCGTGGCTTCCCGCCACCGGTACGGCGGAGCAGCTTGGTAGTCGAAGTACTGACGGCACGATTCACAGGCTTCAAGGTGCTGGGCCAATTCAACTTCCGCACAGCTACTCTCGCTCTGAAAGAACTCGTTGATGCGGTCTTTTTCACAGGGAGATACTTTCATGATTCATTCAGCTCCAATTGCTCAATAGTTTGGTGTAAACGATTCATGATCCGGCCGCGCGCCGCGTAGGCAGCCCCCACGGATTTGTTCAAGCGCGCCGCGACTTGTTCGATGGGGAGACCTTCGATCACGGCCAACTGAAACACCTGCCAGGTCTCCGCCGCCACGCTCATCTTCACGATAGCCGCCGCGCGCAGGAAGAGCTCGCGGCGATGTTCGAGTTCCAGTTCGCGGGTAACATCTTCGCCGGGCTCGGCTTGTTCTGCGAGCAGGTTTAGCACCGAAGTCCCGCCGGCAGCGCGATCTCGGGGCTGGCGAGTCAGGGCATTGCAGATGGCATTCTTGGCAACGCGGCGCAGCCAGTGGCGAAAGCGCACGGACTCGTCATTTTTCTGCCACTGCGCGATCGAGCGGGAGATCGACAGCAGAACCTGCTGAGCCAAGTCCTGGGCATCCGCATCTTGCAAGCCGCGCTGGCGCGCCAGGCGATAAATGATCGGGCGATAGATCGAGACAAATTCGAGCCAGGCTTCGTGATCGCCGCCCGCTTGCAATTGCAGCAGCAAGCTGGCCGCGGTCTCCGGGAATTGGCTGTCGTTATTTGTCACTTGTCATGTCTCCTTACCAAGACAAACACAGTGCCGCGACATGATTCGACACCAAGCGAGAAAAAAGCTTGAAATTCTTTAAAAACAACGGGTGACTGGGGTCGGAGCGCAATCGCGCGGCCCCCAGCTTTATTGTTTTTTTAGCGCAAGCTTGAACTCGCTGGGGGTTCGCTGTCTTCCTGGTGCGGAGGACCGCTTGCTCAACCCCAGGCACCTGCCGTGAGTGAGGAATTTATAGCCCGTAGCGTTAGCGAGGGCGTCATAAGTTTATTGTCGCCCTCGCTAACCAACATTCTACATCTGCTGGCAAAGCTCCGAAGGAGCGAAGGAATGTAGCCAGGGGTGCAAGCCCCTGGTGAAGTCAACCAGGGGCTTACACCCCTGGCTACACAATGCCGCTCCTTCGGAGCTATTCCGTGATAGCAGTTGCATCATGTTGTAACTCTGCGGGCGACAAAAAATGCGGAACTCATTTTTGAGTGATCCCTTACCCCAGCAACGGTTGAATCGCGCCGAGTTGATCCAGCTTCTTGCGCGACATCTCGAGATCGAGGTCGCCGTAATGTTTGAGCGGGTTGCCGTGGGCGTTCAGCAGCGTCGTGTACCAATTGCCAATGGTTTTATGACCCGCGGTGCCGTGGTAGGGCAGGCGGAGGTAACGGCCGGCGATGTTCAGATTGCACTTGTCCCCGGCCAGGATCACAAACGGCGCTTCATAGCCCCAGCCGTGATGCGTTTCGCCCCCCTCGGGGAAATACATGATCATCGTGCTGTCGAACATGGTGCCGCTGCCCTCGGGTGTGGCCTTGAGTCGTTCGACGATTTTGGCGACCTGGGCGATTTGGCCGATGCGGATGTTCTCGCGGATCTTGTCGGCCGGCACGCCGCTGTAGCTTTCGTTGTGGCCGATGGCGTGGATCGAGATGCGATCCGTTTCGTTGCCGGGGAGTCCGCGCACGGGCGTCGAGAGCTCGTCGATCGTGTAGGTCACGACATTCGTCAGACCCGTGACGAGCGCGGCGATGAGGATGTCGGTCATCGCCTCTTGCTTTTCTGGGTAACTAGCGGTCGGTCCGCCGTTGGCGTGGACCTTGGCGAGCGCGGGGATGTGCTTCTCGATGGAGCCGGCCATCTGCGCGAGTTTCTGGTTGCGGGCTTGGATCGCTTCGATCGAGCTAATGTGGTTGCTGAGTTTTTGCTTCTCGTAGCCGACGAGGATGCGCTCCTTGAACGACTCTTCGCGCTCCAGAAAGTTCAGCATCGCATTGTCCGAGTTCACCGCGCCCGGATTGGTCACCGCCTGGAACAGCTCATTGAACGCGGTCTGCGGATCGGCGTAGCAATAGTTGCGCTGATGAGGGCCCGACGCCGAATACCCGGAAACAATACCGGTGCGATAGGTGTTGTAGTCGCCGGTGAGCGAGAGTTCGACATGGCCAAAGGGCGAGGGAAAAAGCTTGGCCAATTCGAAATCGATCGTGGCGCGCTTGATGCCGCTCAGCGAATTGCGGTTCGATTTGAACGCGCCCATGATCGACGAGTACGAGAAGTGGCCGTTCTCGCTCATCATGCACGACAAGCCCTGCAGGATGCCCAGATTGGCTTTGTGCTTTTCCAACGCGCGGAGATAGACGGGCAGCTCGTGGTTGTGCAGGTCGACCTCAAAGGCTTCCTTCTTTTCCTCGAGCGCTTTTTCTTTGGCAGCCAGCGTCGGCAGCGCGACTTCGTTCGGCCGCTCGCCGTTCGATTTGCGAATAAACACAAACCGCTTGGGGATGCCTACGGCGGGTGCCGCACCAAATGCAGCAAAGCTCGGAGTCAGCGCCAACGCGCCAGCGCCCAGGGCAGTCGTTTTGAGAAAATCGCGACGGGTTTTCATGTTGGCGAGCTTTCTATCGTTAGTTGGTCGCAGGTTTGCGGTAAATGAACGAATCTGATGTTAGCAGCGAAACGATGACCGCGTCGAAGCTGCCGCCGCTTTGGACATAAGCATTATCGGCATCGATCAGCGTTTTGGAATCGGATAAAACTTCGTTGCGGCCCAGGAAAAAGCGAAACGCGTGGCGAATGATCGATTGCCGGACCTTTGCGGACTTCGCCAGCCGCTGGGCAAGGTCCAGCGCATCGCGCAGTTCGCCATCCAATTTCGGGTCGCCCGTGCCTGTGAGCTTGCCCGCGGCGTTCACCGGGAGTGTCTTGTAAATGTCGCGGAGGTCGTCGTGCGGCGCGCCTTTGTCGGGCATCTTCTTGACTAGGTTATCGGGGTGTTCGAGCGATTCCTCGGTGCGAAAGCGGCCAAAGTCATCGTACATTTCAAAAGCCACGCCCAACGGATTCATGCGGTCATGGCACTTCGCGCAGTAGCTGTCCGACGTCTTCAGCTCCAGCCGCTGGCGCAGGGTCTTGTGATGATCCTCGGGGATCACGGCATCGACCGTCACCGGCACATCGGGGATGGTGCCGGCGAGCAATTTCTCGCGCACCCACTTGCCGCGGCGGACGGGGTCGGTCGCCGTGTTGCCGGCAAACGCGATGAGCCAAGCGGGATGCGTCAAGAGGCCGCGACGGTGTTCCATCTTGGCGGGTTGGGTCGTTGGATAGTCCCAACTCAGCATATCGAGATTGAACGCCTTGGCCACCTCGGCGCCGCCGAGTCTTTTCCCGGTGCGCGTATTCGCGGCGCTCGGGACTCCGAAGACCGAGGAGAAAGGCGCGGTCACCGTTTGCTTGGTCCCCAGCCGTTGCGTGTAGTTGGTCATCATTCCTTTGAATATCTTGACCTGATCCGAACGGCCGCCCGGTTTGCCGATCACGTCCAAATTCAGACCGGGCATGGGATTCTCTTTGAGAAACGGCACATGCGCGATCAATTGTTCCGCATCGAAGTTTTGCCAATCGAGATCTTTGAAGTGATCATAGATTTTGCGAATGCGATCGGTGGCCGCGGCCATCGCCGCATTGTTGCCGCTGTGATAGACGTAGAACTCCTCGGTAGAGAGCAGTCGCTCGAAGACATTTCTGTCTTCTTTGAGGATCAGCTCCACCAGCATATCGGCTTCGCTCACCAAGCGCCCCGCGGCATCGGTATAATTGCCGCCGAAGCGTTTGTTATCCTTGAAGATCGCGAGCATCCCGGGATAGCCGAAAAATTCGCGAAAGAACCGGAGCTTGCGAATGGGCAGGTTGGTCAGGCTGTCGTGCCCGCTGCGGTCGACGGCTTCCTCAATCAGGTAATACTGGCTGCGATTATTGAGCATCCGCTCGACTTCGCGGCGGTAGTCTTCGCGCGTGTTGAGCTTACCGTTCTTGACCGCTTCTTGCAGTTCCTTGTCGGGGCTGCTGTCGGTGAGCGCGTAAGCGAGCGCGTAGCTGGCATCACGAGGCGAGAGCAGCTTCCGCCCGTGCTCGTCCGCTTCGCCGACGCCAAACTCTTGGCGATAGACGAAATCGGTGCGCAGGATCAATGTTTGCAGCAGCCGCTCGATCGTTTTTGCGTTCCCCAACTGGGGCAGGTACGATTTCGTCAGGGCTAGGTACTCGGTCAGTTCCTCGGGCGTCGGCGAACGCTCCAGAATCTTGACAAAAAGTTGGTCCACGAGCGCGCTCAGCGTCTCGTCGGTGACGCTAATTTTTTCGCGCTCGCGGCGGAATTCGTCGCTCCACTCGGCCATGCATTTGGCAATGATCGCCGCGAAGGTATCACCCGCTTGGCGGTGCTTGAGCAGCGCGGCGCGGATGATCGCCAGCTCGGCATCCGCCTGCGGTTTGAGCTTCACGGCGCTCGCCTTGGGCATCTTCTTGAGCAGGTCCTCCAGGTAGGCGTGCATGAACGAGAACCGTGCTTGGATCGTTCGCTCGTTCACGCCAAAATAAAACCAGTCGCGCTCGCATTTCTCGATCAGCGCCGGGTCCGCGGCCCCATCGGGCGAGTGTCTGCGGATGCCTGACCAGATCTCATTCAGTTCATCATTCGACGGTTTCGCCGTATCGAAGACCGGCTTCTTGAGCGGCTTGCCGTCAGCACCCAGAGCGACCGGAGGCGGCGTGTATTTGCTTGCCGTAAACTTCGGCAGCAAACGCTCGTGCTGCTCAGGGTAGAGCTCGCTGAGCAACGGCTCGATATTCAGCTTCAAATACCCTTCGCGCGCCGCGAGAATCTTTTCATGTTCCCATTCTAGCTTCATGATCGTATCGACTGCGGGAATGAAGCCCTTATTTCTCGCGCGCATCAGCAAGTACGCCGACACTTCCTTGGCATTGGTCAGCATCGTCAACAGATGGCCGCCATCCAAGGAAGCCGTATCGTAATACCGCACGCCGCTCAGCGTCGGCAACAAAAACGGGTTCGTCAGATTCACCCGTGCGCCGTTCCGGTTGTTGTCGCCGATGATCTGGTAACGCTTGCCGTCGATATCGCGCTGGCCGACGTAACCCAGGAGCGTGTTGAACTTGGCGTCGAAGATGTATTCGCTAATCAGCCAGCGGCGGTCGGGTGTCGCGCCGGGAAGATCTTTGTATTGGCCGGAGAACAGCTTCTCGTGGTCGACGACATTGCCGTATTCCGGTTTGCGAAGTTTGTCTTCGAGCTTCGACGCGTTGTGCCTACGCAGTTCCGTGCCGATCAAATCAGACAACCGGCGGCGTTCGGCTTCCGTCGGCTGTTGGGCCTCGGCCGGCGGCATCTCGCCGATGACGATTTGCTCCTGCGCGCGGTTCAAAAAATCGAGCCGCGTTTCCAGACCCAGCCCGGCCACGGCCTCGAACCGTAGTTCGGCTTCGGCTGTTTTGGCGCCATGACACTCGACGCAGTAGCGCGTGAACAAAGTTTGCAGCCCGGCCATGTCGGCCGGCGCGGCGGCAAGCGGTTTTCGTTCGGGCTCGGCGCCTACGCCAGCGCGAAGCAAGACCGCGAGCAGTAGCGTGAAGAGCGCGAGCGCAAAACGGCAACGAGCAAGCAAAATCAAGGACGCCTCCGCAAGGCGATTCGAGCAAGGTGGGAACGCCAACCGCGCGGCGAGTTGCTCCGCGGCAGGCCGAATTCAGGCAGACTATTAGTATATTCCCGCGGACGTTTGAAATCGTGGGAATTAACCTTGAATTTGAGGCAGCTTTGAGAAGAAAAGGGGTCAGGCCCCTTTATTGGGTTCGGCCATTCACTCAATCGGCAGACAAAGCGTTGCCCGAATTCCAGTGAAAGCCTGAAGGATCCTCTGGAGCGCACCGGCCTGGATGAGGCTGGGTGGGTAGGTGTCGTACGCGTAGGCGGTCCGCGGTCGATATCCGCTGATCGGTAGCCATTGGTCCACGAACCGCCGCCAGGTGGCGTCTGCTTCTGCCAACGAGCCCGCAAACTCTGTCTTCGCGACGGCGCCGCCGGGGATGGTGAAGAAGTTGACTCGATTGTCATTAACGAGGCGGTGTTCGAATCCTGGAGGGATCACCACCGCTGCATCGTAGCGATACTTGTCTTCGGCGAGTGGGTCCCAGTAGTCGTTGTGGATTCCCAAGTACTCAGTGTTGCGGTTCGCAAGACCAACCTCTCTCGCCCACGTTCTCATAGCGACCCAGACCCGGGCGCAACTCTCAACGGAGCCGATGTGCCTCATTGCGGCGACTCGTACCGCATCAAGCTTTTGAACGCGAACCACCAGCCGCGACGTGTCGAAGTTTCCGGACTGGAGGCCGTTGGGGCCTGGCACATGGGTACGCCGCCTCAGGAACGGCGCTATGCCCTCCTCTTGCCGAAACACGAGGGGTGAACACCCGTAGGCCTTGGCGAATGCGTGAGTGAAACCAGCGTGAGTGTGAAAGCCCGACTCGATGGCAATGTCGATCACAAGCAGATCCGACCATTTCAACAAGTAGGCGGCGCGTTGTAAGCGGACCCTACGCAAGTACTCCTTTGGTGTCTCACCGAGCACAGCAAGAAAAGCACGCTGAAAGTGCTTTAAAGAAAGCCCCACAAACTCGGCCATCAGCTCCACGGTTAGGTCGGGGGAGGAGTCCCGCTCGGCCGCGATCGCGGCGTCGAGCACGCGGCGGCGAGTCTCATTGGAAGGCGTTGATTTCATCGGTTATGTTTCTGGCGTCTCACTAGCCAATCTGCTTGTCCGCGAGTGATCGAGTTCGTGCATGTGTACGGGTTTGGAGCACTTTTGGACAAGCGACCCGGTAAACAGCAGATTAAACTCGTGGACATCGTAACCTACCTTGGCTCTTGCTGCACCCCGGAACTACAGAATATGACGCGAATAATCCTGCTCGCCACTCTATTACTCCTGGCCTCGATTGGAGCCGACGCCGCTGAGGTACGAATCGACAATCAGGTCCTCGACTCGATCGGCGCTTTCGGCGAAGCCGGCAACGGGTCGGCTTCGGCAAACTACGGCGGCCCGACGACGATCTTCACCGAGATGAACTTTCTCGGCCGTTGGCGACGAGTGCTCGACGACTCTCGACTTGACGAGGCATTCTTCCAAATCACGAACGTCACGCAGGGCTACGATTTCTCGGTCCAGATCGCAACGGACGAAGAAGGCGATTTTGACGACTCGACCAGCGTCACCATCGTCACGACTCCGCAGTTGCTCGTCTTCGCCCAGCAAGACGACGAGTTTCGCTTTGAAGCGTTTGAAGACTTCGATGATGGCCCCGGCGCTGACGCCCGGTGGGACATACTCACCCGGTTGGTGCTCCGCGAGCATGCGGGAGGCATCGGGTCTCCCCCGACGCCGCTAATCGACCTCGGGTCATTCAACGCGGGCGCCATGTCGATTGACACGCTCGGCAGCACTATGGATACGAGCATCGCCTTGTACACGATTGACGGCACGCTGCTTGCCCAGAGCGATGACGAGTTCGACGACAACCGCTTCTTCGGCGACGACGAGTTTGCCAGTCTAATCAACGCCGACCTCGCGCCCGGAGACTATGTGATCGCCTTAGGCGGGGCATTGACCGAGTACGGCGATGGATTTGCTATCCCGTCGAACGCCGATGTGTTCGAGTTAAGCGAGGGCAATTTTGCGTTGAACCTCAACGATGACGGGGTCGCGTTTGGTCGTCTGGAAGGTGAGGGACGGATGCAAAGCTATCGATTCACGGTAGTCGCTGCGGTCCCCGAACCGACTTTGTTTCCGCTGTTGCTGCTGACCGTTGGTGGACTAGCGACGGCGTTGCGTTGGAGAGCGAATTGCTAGACACGCTCAAACGGAACAAACGGAAAGGGGGAGGAAAAGGGGTCAGGCCCCTTTTTCGGGTTTCTTGGGTCGGCCGCGGGGGCGGAGGGTCGATTCCAGGCCGAGTTTTTCACTGGTCTGCTCCCGCCATTCCGTGCTGCCCTAGGGACAGCCGCGCTGCACGCAGTGCCGCACCGCCGCGGTCAACAAGAAAAAGGGGCCTGACCCCTTTTTCTAATCCGCGACGTCGTTTGACGATCAAGTAACCGCCGCAGGCGAGCACGAGCAGGACGGTGCTTGGTTCGGGGACTGGGGTAAACTTGGCGGATACCGAATTGCTTCCGTATACCAGCGAGACGTTGTAACCATCAAAGCCGATGGCTTCGAAGCTGGAAAAACTCCCGGTAACGGCATCGGCGGTGAGGAAAGTAAACTGGGACTCGCCAGCCAAAACAAAGCCGTCCTCAGCAAAGAGCATTAGCTCCCCGAGCAAATTGACATCGCCCATCACTTGAATCAAGTCGAACTCGCGCGCATTGATATTCGAGTTGTCGAACCCTCCCACGCCGATTTCGATCTTGCTCGAGGCCGTATGGATCAAATCGCCTTCGATGGTGAGTACGCCGGCGGGCGCTAGCGGGATTTCCGAGACCGTCGTAAAGAGGAGATCGAGGGCTGCGCCGGTTAAATGCGTATGGCCATTGATGTTTCCTGCTCCCCAGCCATACAGGCGTACCGCCAGTTGCTCGCGGGTCGACAAACCGGTTCCGCTGGCCTGAAATTGAACGGTGTTTGCCGAGCCAGAAGTTGTTACCGAGGTGGTTGCCAAAGGCGAGCTTGCATTAAAGCCGTCGAGATTGGTTGAGATGGCGTATTGCGACGGAGAGTTGGCGCCATTCCTCCAGAAGTTGAATTTGACCGACTGCAACGATACCGCCAGACCCTCCGTGGGATCGACCGTGATGCTTACAAAAGCATTGTCGTTGATCGCATCTTGCAGCGTCCCGCCGACTGTCCAATTCTGGAGATTGAACTCACTGGCAAAATCGTTGAAGCCGCGATCGAGGAGCCGGGAGCCGATGGATGGACCGTAATCCAAGCTCACCACCCCCTGATCGATTGTTCTGATCAGCGGGGTGTAGACGAGGTCTTTGCCGGCTCGATTATCGATTGCAGAAAAATCGAGCGCGACATTAAATGTTCCGCCAGTTACCGGCGGCGGCGGAGGAGTTCCCATGACGCCATCGAACCCCGGTTTGATGGTGCCGCTGTGATAAACATCCCCACGGATCGTCCCCTGACCTGTCAGCACGCCGCCCGCTTGCAGATCGAGCCAACGATCCGATTGGAGTTCGGCGTTGGTCAGTTGAATCTTGCCATGACTGCCAATTCGAACCTCGTTGCGGCCGGTCAAGATCGTGCTGGGGCGAATGTCGACCTCTTGCTGGTGTGTTGTGCCGCTGACCTCGAGGCCGAGAACCGTGACGCTGCTCGACATCCTGGCAGACTGCGGCGAACCCGAGCGGTTTTCAATGAGTGCCGACCATGTTTCGGCAACTGGCCCCACGCTGGCCGTCGGATCATTGGTGACTTCGTAGTTGGCAGGGCTCGCCAGGTCCGCGCCATTCGCGCCTTTCCAATCACGAAAACCCACCGCATAGCTGTCGGCTTGGCCTGCTCCCTGCCGGAGCGCAAAAGCTTCGAGTTCAGCGCGCAGGTTTGCATTGGCCGGAATGCTTAGATTGAGTGGGGCTGCTTCGCCTTGATCCGTCGTGACGTTGTAGAGTTCGAAGGTGCCGTCGCGAAACTTGATCAACTTGTAATCATCCCGCACCACGGCCCAATCGGAATTCTTTTGCCCGTACTGGCTGTTTTCAAAGTTCTCGAACAGCAAACCGCCGCGATTGCGCTGCCCCGGAGTTCCCAGCAGAGTTGGCAGGATGGAAACGCCATCGGTGCCGACGCGAGCTTTTCCGCCAGCCAGTTCCGCAGCGGTTGCCTGGAAGTCGGCGACGTCCGTTGTGATGGCGGAACTCGAACCGGCGGCAATCGTTCCTTGCCAAAAGGCAATCGTGGGCATTCGAATTCCACCTTCATACAAATCCCGTTTCCCGCCGCGCAAACCGCCGGAAATCGCATTGCTCGCCGCGGCCGTTGCGCCGAGTCCTTCGGCCGACGCGCCATTATCCGAGGTAAAGAGAATCAGTGTATTGTTCAGGATCGAGTCGGCCGTATTGCCGTCTCCGTTCGGATCTTGCAAGCGCTGCATCAAGGAGCCGATCGAGGCATCCATCCTCGAGATCATGGCGGCGTGCCGCTTCTCGGCCGTACTCAGACTGGCGTTCGCCGCGTATTGTGCCTGACCGCCGGGATAGATCGTTTGGTTCGCGAGATTGACCAGCGCCGGCGCGGCATCCACGTCGCTCAAACTGAAATGGGGAATCGTGTAACTGACTTGCAGGTAGAATGGCTGGCTCGCCGTCGCGTTATCCCGAACAAAGGCTTCGGTGCTGCGCGTGAAGAGATCGTGGGTATATTGCGCCGCGCCGCCTGGTCCGCCATTGTTGGGGCTTGTGACCGTGGGACCGCCCAACGCCGAGGATTGCCACATCTGAGGATAGTAGTAATCATGGGCACTGGTGTGATTCAAGTAGCCATAGAACTGATCGAACCCCTGATTCGCTGGGAGAGTCCCTGAATTATTGATTGCGGGGGAAGCGGCATTGTCCGCTCCCCAACCCCATTTGCCGACAACCGCCGTCCGATAGCCAGCATCATTCAAGACGTTGGCTACCGTGACATCCTCAGCACGAAGACCCGCGGCAATATTCCCATTCCGATCGTTGAAAGCCCGGCCATTATGGAAGCCCGTCATCAGGCTAGCGCGTGTCGGGGAACAAACTGTCGGTGCGTAAGAACGCGACAACGCCATCCCGCCAATGGCCAAGGCATCGAGGTTTGGTGTTTGAATGTAGGTTGTCGGATTATTAAACCCCACGCTCCCCCAGCCGAGATCGTCGGCCAAGATATGGATGATGTTGGGGCGAACTTGTTGGGCAAGTCCCTGGCTCGAAATTCCAACGAACAAAGCCCAAAATAAAATACACCCTACAAATAAGGTGCTGTTCCTGAACAGAGAATTGCAAGTGATTCTCATCGTCATCTCCTGACCAGCCCAAGTCCTAGGTGTTGTACTTGACCAGCGCGTAATTGTGTTGCAGCATCTGCGCGGCGATTCTCAGATCCGGCACTCTGGAAACGCTTCCCCTCGCGCTCCACCTAACCTTGTTTCACTCCGAAATGATTCTGCCGCATCGCTCCCTTGCCGCCTTGAGAAAGCTTGATTATAGACAGGCCCCGTTGGCAAATCGAACAATATTTCAGGCGGAAAACCCAAAGGCTTCTAGAAATTTGGCGGAGGAGAAAAGAAGTCCGAAAAATTGATGAAATAGTTCTGCCCTCTTTTTTCTCCATGACATCGTGGGAAATAACCTTGGATTTAAGGCTCTTTCCCCGCGAGTAAGGGGGCAGACATTCTGACCCCTTTTTTACCTTCCTTTTTTACCTTGAACCCCTTTTTTACCTCCGTGGGGGGTTGATTTTGGGCCAGCGGTTGTGTTCATATGAATACTGCGTGTAAAGAGAATGGCCGGAATAGGCGCGCGCAGGCACGTTGTAGGTCCCGGTCGGAGACCGGGACCCGGTGCGGCGTTGGACGCCGCGAGAGGACACGTCACGCGTCCCCCCGCACCAGGTCCCGCGGAGGACCGCGGGACCTACAGGCGGCGACGAACGACCCAAAAGCCCCGCGAGTGTTGCCTTTTAAGGCAACACCCCAAAATCGGGCGGCGCGCGCTTTGTCCGGCTTGGGCCTGACCCGGCGCGCGGCGAGTGTGGTTTGCCCGCGGGATTGTGGTAGTCGCTCGAAGCGGTGTTCGTTTAAACACGGACATTGGGGGCGCGCACATTTGCGTTTTTTTCTGATTTTTTTCGTTCTTTTTGCGTTTTTTTCCGATCTTTTTGCGATTTTTTTGGGTTTTTTCGCGCGTTTTCGGTGGTGTTTCCCGGATTTTTCCCAGCTTTGCCCGGTTTTTCGAGAGTCTGGCGGTGTTGCGCCGGGAGCAACAGGAAAAAAGAATGACACTTTCGCGGCTGTCTGGACGCGGACGAATGTTGAGGAGGCGGAAGGCTGCGGTTGGGTCCCTTGGAACAAGCTACTTGGCCGCTGCGATTTTTCCGTCGCTCGGCAGCATCATCGTGGCCCAGAGGTCGCGGTCGATGTCGCCGGTGATCGTGTGGACCGAGCCGTCGGCATAGAGGGTGTTCATGACCTGATGCGGGGTCTGGGCGGTAAGGCTGGTGCAGCCGTTGTCGCCCGTGGCGGTGGGGCTCGGTTGGATTTGGATCGGGAAAACGAGGTAGGGGCTGAGCGAGGGGTTCGGAAAGCCGTTGGTCGAGGCAACTTTGACCGGGCCGGTGCCGTTGTCGACCTGTTGGGCCGCGGTAAAGCTAAAGGTCAGGCCAAAGTTGTGGACGCCGCCGTAGTTCGAGAAGCCGCCGTCGGAGCCTTTGTGCCAGGCAAGGAACGCCGTGCGCTCTTTGGTCTCGCAGACGGCGTAGCCTTCGCCGAGGAGGAGCGTCTTGCTGGTGCCGTCGGCGTATTTCGAGAAGTTGGTGTTCTTGGCCTTGTAGCCGTCTTTGGCAATCCGATTGGTGAAGGAGTTCCAGTTGGCCAGGTAGTTCGTCGCGCCCCATTCGCCTTTGTAGACCAAGCCATCGGGCGACGTTTGTTCGGTGGGGCAGCGGAGGATGGCAAAGGTGCGCTTGCGATGAGCCGGCCGCCAGATGCCGACGTAGCCGTTGTTCTCGATCGGCGGACCGGCCGAGGTGCCGGGAATCCACTTGCTGTTGGTGCAGTCCTTGGTATCGGGTGTCCCGGTGCCTGGATCCGGGGTGCGCGGCGGAACCCATTTCATCTCGGTGATCGTGTAGCCGTTGCCGTTGGTGGTGGTGACAGGTTGGAGCGAGCCCGTGTACTGGTTGTAGGTGGCGGGGACGCCCTTAATAGTTTTGCAAGGAGGCTCGTAGTGGCCGGCCGAGGCGGGCGTGCTGGGGACGACTTGCTTCGCGCCGGAGTTGGAATACTTCTGGACGTCGTTGGCGATGCTGTCGTAGAGCGCCTTTTCCTCGACAAACGGGAGCAGATGAACGAACCAACTGCCATAGACGCGTTTGGTGTTGGCCGATTGGAGCGAGGTTTTGGCGAGGGGGAAGATGCCGTTGTAGGTCGGCAGTTGGCGGTGGGTCTGATGAAAGTTGTGCAGCGCTACGCCGAGTTGCTTGACATTGTTGGCGCAATGGGAACGGCGGCTCGATTCGCGGGCCGATTGCACGGCGGGCAACAACAGCGCCACGAGGATTCCGATGATCCCAATGACGACGAGCAGTTCGACTAGGGTAAACCCACGGCGAGACATCGGATTCTCTTCCCACAGAGAAGCTGCCTGGTGCGACCTTCAAGAATTCAAACGGACCTTGGACAAGACCGAGCAGCAAATCAACCGTTATGCCAAGTCTTAGTCCAACCGATAGAGAAGCGCTGCCCTTGAACAATACGAGTTTTACCTTACCAAAAGATCGGAGAATTACAAATATTTCATGAACGCCTTCGTTTTTCCGAATAATCAGACTCGATGCCAGGAAAAAGCAGCAGCGAGGGGCTGCTCGCGCGGAGCAGTTCCCTCGCTGCTGATTTTTTCCAACAAGATCTGGGGCTTCTCGTTATTAAGTCTTGTGATTTCCTTTGAGCTTTTGCAGCGTCGCGCCGATCTCACGCAGCACCGCACTCCAGGCACCGACGGGATCGGCCGCAAGCGGCCATTCCTTTTCATCGGACACCACCCGATAGCGATGACGTTCGTCATCCAAGACGTTGATGCAGTGGGCGGTGGGATAAACGGCTTGAACTTTTTCGGCTAACTCAATTTCTTCGATGCTGTGGAAATCCATAAGTCTCATGGTCGTTCGTTCGGTTGGGCCAAGTTGCGGAGTTGGATGAAGATGATCGTTCGGGGGGAATGCCCGTAGTCATATTATACTAACGCGGCGAGAAATTGGTTCATTTTCACCCCCAGATGGCGAAACGCCCAGGATTCTGTGGGTTCAACTCGCAGGGAAAGCCCGTTTTTTGAACATTTGTGATAGCGAAGGAGCTTCGCTTTTCAAACCCCTCCCGTCTTCACGCGGTGGGAATCTCGAACCACTGAAATGAAAGGTGTTTGATCTCAATGACCGCTTTTGGGAAGAACGACCAGACAAGAAGAGCACTTGTCTGGATGCAATAGCGCGACACAAGTGCTTATTGCCTATGGAATTAGTGGCCGACTAATAGGCGAATGTTTGGATTTCATTTAGAAAATATTTGGGTATTTTCCTCTGAAATTAACGTCTATTTGCTTGACCTTGCCAGTTGGGGGGAATAAAGTATGACTCGTTGGATTGAAACTCCCTAAGACACCCTGTTTGCAGAACTTTCAAGAAGGGGTAGCTAATGTTGGCTAAAATCAGTCGCTTTACCGCAAGCTCTAAGCTTGTCTCCACTCTTATCGCATTCTTCTCGTGTGCCGCGATTTCTCATGCGGGGATGATCACGAGCGCCCAAATTTTCGGCAGTCAAGCTGGCACTGGTCCCGGATTGGGAACTGTTTCAGTGCCAGCTATCTTGACGCTGAATATGAATAACGACAACATCGCCGGCGGTATTACGGACAATAATATCACGGTGCCAGTCAAACGCTTTGACAATGTCGGTTACATCGACATTGTTTTCAATGTCGCCAATACTGGCGGCACGACCGAATACAAGGTCTTTGAATCGGTTGACAACAATACGTTTCTGCCTTGGTCAAGCTACACGATGCAGTTGGGTTATGGGTTCGGGGCGGGGTTCACCAATATCGGCGGTGCGCTTGATGGCCTCGATTTCGACTTTCCCAACTTTGACACGCCTCCGACTTCGAGCGCCTTTACTAATGTGGCGTTGAACGAAGATCTACTGGTCTATTCCAATGGTCTGCAGTCGACCGGTTCGGAAACGTATCAGTTTCGGATCGATGTGCCCGATCTGCCACCCGGGGTCACCTCGTTTACGATTCGCCAAACCCCGGTAGCGGTTCCCGAACCAGGCTTGTGCGTGCTCGGCGCGGCTGCCAGCGTCGGTGGATTGCTGCTCCGCCGTCGCCGCCGCTAAACTCCAGGCTGAAATTTGCTCGCAGGCAAGTCATGCGAGATGTTGAATCACCAAGACCCGGCGAAAATTCGCCGGGTCTTTTTTTGATTAGGAGCAACCGTTCTGGCGATGCTCAATCATCTCAGGCTTTTGACGCAGATTATAAAATGATAGGGCTGGTATGACTGGTAATTGTGATGGGTTGATAGTTTATGAATGGAAAGATTTTACAGGGTGTGTCATCAGCATTTTTACATTGGAAAAATCTAATCGTTTCGAAGTTGGGATGCGTAATCGTTAAAACTCGCTAGCAAAACACCTCTTGTCCGATTTCCCCGCCTCTCGTATGGTTCGCCCTGGATTCGTCCGGCGGGGACTGAGTGCGCGCGGGTAAGACAGTAGCGGCACTCGGAGTTGCGGCGCATGGAACGTGCCGCGCGAAGTCCCTGCCCCACTGCTCGTTCCTTTATCGAGATGATCCGCATGGATGCGCGGCCGATGGTTGGGATGGTTCGTTCGTTGCTCGGGAAAATCACCCGTGTCTTTACCGGCGTCCGGATGCTCGGCGAGCTAGCGCGGGCTAGTAACGGCGAACAGCCAACGGCGCAACAAATCGCCCCCCGCAAGGCGGCGTGCAGCTCCGTGCGCGACACCGCGACGCGCCTCTCGGAATCGCCCAAACGCCACGGGACGCTGGGCCATGCTTCACTGGCAAAATACACTCTGGTGCTCGCTTTTGGCTTGCTGCTCAGCAATTCAGCTTATGCCGCCAACGAGCCGCAATGGATCTGGTCGCCGGCACAGCAGGGCGAAATCCCGGCTGACGCGGCGTGCTATTTCCGCAAGTCGTTTGACGTGAACCTGCCCGAGAGCGGCGAAATACAAATCACTGCCGACGACACCTACGAACTCTTCGTCAACGGCCGCAGTGTCGCGACGGGCCAGAAGTGGCAACAACTCGATACACACGACATCACCAAGTTTCTCCTCAGCGGCCGCAACACGATCGCCGTGAAGTGCACCAACGTCTCGAGTGCCGACGCCGCGCTCGTCGCCCGCGTCGTCGTCAAAGGAGCCGGCGGAACTTATGTCGGCTATCCGAGCGATGCGACGTGGAAGACGGCCCAAAAGGAACTGCCGCAATGGAACAAGGTCAACGCCGATGATCGGCAATGGCTCGCCGCACGTGTGATTGGTCCGTTTGGCTCGACCAAGCCGTGGTTCGACGAGGTCGTCCTCGCCGGCGGCGGCATGGCCAGCCGATTCAAGACGCAAAAAGATTTCACCGTCGAGCAAATCCTCAGCAACGAGCAAACCGGCTCGGTGATCTGCCTTGCCTTTAACGAGTTCGGCGAACTTTTAGCCAGCCGCGAAGATGGCGGGCTCTTGCTGCTCCGTGACACGAACAAAGACGGCGGACCCGATACGGCGACCGTCTTCTGCGATCAGATTCGTGCCTGCCAAGGAATCTTGCCGCTCAACGGACAAGTCCTGGTCATCGCCGCCGGACCCAAGGGGCCAGGGCTGTATCGCCTCAGCGACGAAGACAGCAATGGCAAGGCCGAGAAGATCGAACTCTTGCTCAAATTCAAGGGCGAGATGGGCGAGCATGGGCCGCACGGACTGTCGCTCGGACCCGATGGCTTGGTCTACATCATGCTCGGCAACAAGACCGAACCGGAGCGCGAAGTCGCCAAATCGAGTCCTTACCGCAACTACTACGATGCCGATCTCCTCACCCCCAAGTACGAAGACCCGCGCGGCCATGCCGTGGGCATCAAAGCCCCTGGCGGACGGATTCTCCGCACCGATCCCGATGCGAGTTTCCTGGAGTGCTACTCGGGCGGGATGCGTAACGCGTATGACATGGTCTGGACGCGGAACGGCGACTTGTTCACTTACGACAGCGACATGGAATGGGACGTTGGCACGCCGTGGTATCGTCCGACGCGTGTCTTCCAGATGCTTGCCGGCGGCGATTGCGGCTGGCGCAGCGGTTGGTCCGTCTGGCCAGAGTATTACTACGACAGCATTCCCGGCGTCGCCGACACGGGCCGCGGCTCGCCGACCGGCATCGCGACGTACAACCATGTGATGTACCCGCGCCGATATCATGACGCGTTGTTCATGGGCGATTGGGGCCGTGGGCGGATCGTCGCACTAAAACTCAAGCCAAACAACGGCGGCTACTCGATCGAAGGTGAAACGTTTGTCGAAGGCAAACCGCTGAACATCACTGACCTCGCCGTCGGACCCGATGGTTGGCTGTATTTCTGCACTGGCGGCCGCGCGACGGACGGCGGGATTTACCGTGTGACTTGGAACGGCAAAGTTCCGCCGTCGATGACCGATCTAGGCAAGGGCCTCGAAGTGGCCCTCAAACAGCCGCAATTCGACAGCGCCTACGCTCGCCAACAATGTGCGATCGTACGGCAGTCGATGGGCGCACAGTGGGACGCCGAACTGCCTGCGGCTGTGCTCAGCACGGACACGAAATTGGAACACCGGCTGCGCGGGCTCGACTTGATGCAGTTGATGGGCCCGTTCCCGACGCCAGAACTGCTCACGAAGCTGGCCGTCGATCCGCAAGAACAAATCCGAATGAAGGCTGCGGCATTGATGGGCCTTCATTACGATGCGAGCCTTGAGCCGAAGCTGCTCCGCTTGCTGCGCGACCTGGATCCAAACGTCCAGCGAGTCGCGTGCGAATCGCTGGTCCGCGCCGACGTGCTGCCGCCGCTAAAGGATCTGCTGCCGCTCTTGAATTCAACCTCGCCACAAGTCGCCTGGGCTGCGACGCGCGTGCTCGAAACGTTGCCCGTCGCCGATTGGCAGGACGCAATCCTAAAACACGAAAATACGCGCGTGTTCCTGCAAGGAGGACTGGCACTGATTCGTGTAGCGCCGGAAAAGGCTACCTGTATGGCCATTTTGAATCGCAACCTGCGCTTGCTCGGGGGTTTTTTGAACGATGCTGATTTCCTTAGCGTGTTGCGGCTCAGTGAGCTAGCGCTTGCCCAAGGCAAGATCGCCCCTGAAGAAGTCGCCGGACTCCGCGCAAAGATCGCCGACGAGTATCCGACCAAGGATTCGCGCATGAATCGCGAGTTGGTCCGGCTAATGGCGTACCTGCAAGAGCCCCGCGCGACCGAATTGTTCCTAGAACAACTCCGCGGCAATGCGCCGCATGAAGAAAAGTTGCACGTCGCTCTCCATGCGCGGTTCCTGACCGCCTGGACGACGCCGCAGAAGTTAGAGTTGCTGACGTACCTGGAATTCGCACGGACCCTCGAAGGAGGCCACAGCTACCAGGGCTATATCGAAAACGTCTCGCGCGATTTCTTCGTCGGTCTCAGCGAAAGCGAACGCCAGATGGTCCTCGCCGAAGGGACGAAGTGGCCATCGAGCGCATTGTCGGTCCTTGCCAAGTTGCCGCCGCAATTGAACGACGAACTGCTCGAGCAAATTATCGCCCTTGATCGCCGCTTGCCCGCCACCGAAGGCGAAGCGGCCAAGAAACTTGGCATCGGTATCATCGCCATCATGGGCCGCTGTCCCGACGCCAAGGCACAGGCCTACCTCCGCGAAGTTTACGAGCGCGACCCGAATCGCCGCGGTTACATCGCGATGTCGTTGGCCCAAAAGCCTTCGGGCGAGAACTGGCCGCTGCTGGTGCAATCGATCGGCAGCGTCGAAGGTCTCTTCGCGCAAGAAGTCCTCATCAAGCTCGCCGGCGTCGATCGTAAGCCGGAAAAACCGGAAGCGATTCGCCAGGTCATCCTCCGCGGCCTCCGTCTCGGCGAGAGCGGCGGGCGGCCGGCGATTGCCTTGCTCGAACGCTGGACCGGCCAATCGGTCAACGCAGCGGGCGAACCCGTCATGGCGACACTCGGCAAGTGGCAAAACTGGTTCGCGACGACGTATCCGAACGAGCCGGCGGCGAAACTGCCGATCGATGACGCGACGGCCAAATGGACGCTCGACGAGTTGGCGACGTTCCTCGCTAGCCCCGAAGGCGCGCACGGCGACGCCACGCGCGGCGAGAAACTCTTTGCCAAGGCCAAGTGCGCCGACTGCCATCGCTACGGCGATCGCGGCGAAGGGATCGGGCCAGACCTAAGCACCGTGAGCAAGCGTTTCCAAAAGAAGGAAATCCTCGAATCGATCCTGCACCCCTCGCAGACGATCTCGGATCAGTACGCGAGCCAGATCGTGCAACTGCAAGACGGCCGCACGATCAACGGCCTCGTCTCGCCGCAGCCCGACGGAAGCATCGTCGTCCTGACGAGCACCGGCCAAAAGATGCCGATCGCCAAGGACCAAATCGACACGCTCCAACCGAGCAAGATCTCGGCGATGCCAGCGGGGTTGCTCAACACGCTGACACTCGAAGAGATCGCGGACCTGTTCCAGTACCTCGGCACGCCCCCGGCGCGGAATCTGAGCAGCCGACGGGCGGTGAGTCAGTAACATGGGTTTTAACCCACGCGATAAAAGCATGGACCACTAAAAATAACGTCGCCGCGCGGAGTTCACTCCGCGCGGCGACACTTTCTAATGTCACGGACCTTTCTTCGGCTTGAAGTAAATCTCGGCTCCGCGTCCAGTCAGTGGGTTGTTGTAGCCCCAATGAATCCCTTGGGAATTGATCGACCCGTGATATTGGTTGTTGGGGTTGAACGGACCATTCCACGATCCCGACAGTGTCCCGCCTCCGAGGAAACTGCCCGTCGGAACAGGGTTTCCCGGAAAACTCGAACCTCCTGGATAGCCATAGTTGCCGGAATACGTACTGCCGTTACTGAGGACGGTCATCCCACTACCGGAGACTTGTTGTGGGGCAACCATGTGGTGAACTTGGTGCATGCCCAACGGCTGCGGTACAGCATAATAATGCTGCGCCTGAGCGAGTGAAGCCACGCCACCAACAACAATCAGCATGCAGAAAGACGCGATGATTTTCTTGAGAAACATGGGAAATGAACCTTTGTGGAAATGAGAATGATTGTGGAAAAATGGCCTCGGTCTGTTAATCCTTGCCGCGGACACAACTCAAGCCGTTGAGTTTTGAATAGCAGACCTTAGAGAGGGAAACGCTGAAACCTTGCCAAGCGCACGGATTCGTCCGTGAAAAAACTGGATTTTTATAAAACTGCCAATTCCTCTGCGTCCCACGAGTGGCCGCCGCATTATGGATTTCCTGCCTTTTTCGCAAAAATCACCCCTCCCACTCCAAAAACCGTTGCTAGCTGTTCCGGCGGAGAGTACAACCTACGACAAGTTTGACGGACGGCATTTCGTCAGCCGTTCGGGCGGAAGCCGAGGGAGCGATTCCGCCACGGTCGTAGGACGTTTCAGGACGCCGCGCGCGTCGAATTTTTCGCGAGAACATCGGCACATGGCCAAGAAAAAAGCACAACGCACAACGCTCCGAACCAGCAAAGGGACCAAGCTCTACGCCGTCCGTAAAGCCGATGGCACGTTCAAGGACATTCAGACATTCAAACGAGCGCATGGAATGGACATCAAGCGCCGTAGCAAGGCCGAAGTTGAGGCCAAAAAATACGCCTCCGAGATGGCCGTCCACGAAGGAACCAAGGTCGATCCAACGCCAGGCATACAACTCCCAGGCATGCCCATCCCGATTCCGACCCCCGGCAGCGCGCACGGCTCGCCGATCACCAGCTCTGTCGGCAGCGTCGCCCACAATGCCAAAGCCGGCACGACCAAATCGGGCGCGATGAGCAAGAAGCCCGAACTGACCAAGGCCGTGAAGCCCGTCGCCAAGAAAGCCGCGATGAAGAAACCGACGCCAGTCAAGAAGGCCGCCCCGAAAAAGGCAGCGCCAAAAAAGCCAGCCCCGAAAGCCAAGCCGGTGAAGAAGGCGAAGAAGAAGTAAGTTGTGCGTTGCAAGGAATAGAAGTAAAAAAGCCCCGCGCTGATCGCGGGGCTTTTTTTGTTGGAAGCCCGCGGCGTAAGCCAGGGAGTCATTTAGTAATGCTTCGCATAGCGAACCGCTTAGCCGGAGCGTCCACGCCCGGCGTGCTGAAGGGCTCGGCGTGGACGCTCGGGCTTCGCATTGAGTAAAATCTGTTAAAATCCGTGTCATCCGTCCGATCCGTGATCACTTCGCACGCGAGCTTTGCATGTCCCTTGTCAAAATCATGGCGCACCAGCACGCCGGCACGATTGTCCTGAATCGGCCCGAGAAGCGCAACGCGCTGAGCCGCGAGTTGCTCGCCGATTTCGAAGGTGCCCTGCGCACGCTTCATCGCGAGAAGCCGGTCCGCGCCGTGGTCATCACCGGCGCTGGCAGCGCGTTCTGCGCCGGCATGGACCTGGCCGAGATGCAAGCCGCCGGCACGGGCGAAGATGCCCAGGAACGTCTCCAAGAAGATGCTGAAATCTACCGCGATTTGCTCGAAATGATGCTCCGGTTTCCCAAACCACTGATCGCCGCGGTCAACGGCCCCGCCGTGGCTGGCGGGCTGGGGCTCATGTTGGCCTGCGACATCGTGATCGCGTCGAGCGAGTCACAGTTCGGCTTGCCCGAGCCGCGCCGCGGCGTTGTCGCGGGGATCGTCAGTCCGCTCTTGGCGTTTCGAATCGGCGCCGGCCAAGCCGCACCGCTGTTGCTAACTGGCCGAGTGATTGATGGCGATCAAGCGTTTCGCATCGGATTGGTTCACGAGCTGGTCAGCAACGATCTGCTCTGGGCGCGGGCCACGCTGATTGCCGAAGAGATCGCGCTCAACGCGCCCGAGGCGCTCTTGATGAGCAAGCGAATGCTGAATGAAATGATCGGCGAAGAACTGTCGATGCAATTGTCCGCTGGCGCAGCGGTGAGCGCCGCGGCACGCACGACCGAAAGCGCAGCCGAGGGGCTGCGGGCCTTTATCGAAAAACGACCGCCGGTTTGGCCGTAGCTCGAAGCCATGCTTCGAGCGAAAAGAGTAGCCAACTTGCTCTGCAAGTTGGAAGACCGCTGCGCGGCCAAGACGCATTGAATCGAGTGTTAGCTATTCAAAGTGGACCTCTCGCCCCGCGAGAAGGAAAGATGCGCCGCTCGCAAATAGTGCATGAACTTGAAATGGCACTCAGCGAGTTCCAACTTGCAGATCAAGTTGGCTACTTTGTGTGTCTCTGCTTTACTCGATGACTGACTTAGCAAATAACGCTCGAAGCATGGCTTCGAGCTACAAGACTCCCGCCTTCTCCAAGAACACCCGCACCGCGGGCCAACTGCGACTAATCGCCGGCGGGAAATCGTTGTGGTCGGCGTCTTTCCAAGGAATGAACTCGGCCTTGGGATTCGCCTTGGCCAGCGCTTCGCCATGCGAAAACGGGATAACCCGGTCCTTCGTCCCGTGAAAGATCAGCAACGGTTTCTGCCACTCGTTGACGACCTGCAAATTGTCGAACGGGTCACTGCAAAAGTACCCGGGCAACCCATAGCGCCCCGCCATCGAGCGAACGCTCGTGAATGTCGATTCGAGAACGAGCGCGGCAACGGGCCGCCGCGCGGCGAGCAAACACGCCGCGCCGCCGCCTAGCGATCGCCCATGCGCGACGATCCGGGTCGAGTCGATGTCCGGCCGCTTGAGCAATTCGTCATAAACGCGCGTCACGATGTCGGCAATCGCCGCTTCGCTAGGCTTGCCTGTTGATCGGCCATAACCGGGGTATTCAACGAGGACCACATAACAGCCCCACTCGCGATACGGCCGCAGTTCAGTCAGCCAATCATCGATCTGCTCGCCGTTGCCGTGCGTGTAGATGATGGCCGGATGTTTCGCCGGAGCTGGTTTCACGCCGGCACTTGTGGCTTGATCCTCTGTCTTCAGCGGCGCGAGGAGCAAGACTTCGACCTTGGCTCCGTCGTTTTCGATCCAGAGCTGCTCCATTCCATCGCTTAAGCGCAGTGGCGGCTCGGCAGCGCGATACTGCCCCGGGAAAATGAGCGACCGCTGAAAGAAGTACATCAGTCCCATGTAGACCAGGTAGATGCAGAGCAGCCCCCGCAGCCAGCGCTTCCATTTACTGGGACGTTGGGGAGTAGCGGCGATGTCGTTGGACATAAATTAGCCCCCGGTCAATGACCGGGGGGAGAGTGCGTGAAAAGGAGAGTTGCTGCATGCCCAGAATGCTCCCAGGGGGTGAACCCCTGGGCTTTGCTCGTGATTCGATGATTCTCGCGATTTATTCCTGCACCCACTTGCCGTACTTCGACCGCAGCTTCGCCAGCTTCGGCGGGATCACCGCCAGGCAATACCCCTGCTCGGGATTGTTGCGGAAGTAGCCTTGATGATAATCTTCGGCCGGACAGTACGTCGTCAGCGGTGTCACTTCGGTGACGATCGGCTTTTCCCACAGTTGCTGGCTGTTGAGTTCGGCAATCACTTCGCGTGCGGTCTTGTCTTGCTCCGGCGAGTGCGTGAATATCGCCGAGCGATATTGTGTGCCGACGTCGGCACCTTGGCGGTTGAGCGTCGTCGGGTCGTGCATGCCGAAGAATATCTGCAGGAGGTCGCGGTACGGAATCACCGCGGGGTCGAACGTGACCTGAATCACTTCGGCGTGGCCCGTGTTACCGTTGCAGACATCGCGGTAGGTCGTCTTCTCAGAAGCGCCGCCGGCATAGCCGGACTCGACTTTACTGACGCCGCGCAGTTGTTCGAAGACCGCCTCGATGCACCAAAAACATCCGCCGCCGAAAGTTGCGAGTTCCGTGGACATGTGTTGTCGCTTGTAAGTGATTTGTAGCTGAAGTCGTGAGACTTCAGATGATAACCTCTGGACCTAGTCTGCATATCCAAGGTCTCACGACCTTGGCTACATGTGAGGGGCGATACTTCCCCGCTCATCCGGGGTTTCATTGCTAACCTCTACGCGGAAACCCGGCCCATGGTTTGCGCGCGGCGGCTCTTTTCTTGACCGGACTTATCACCTTAACATCTTTCTAATATGCGACTTACATTTGCCCGGGCCGTCGTGCTTGGCACTTTTCTTTCCTTGGGCTTCACCACTCTAGTGGCCGCGGATTGGGTGCGGTTTCGCGGTTCGGATGGCGGCGGAATCAGTTCGGAAATCGTGCCCGAAACCTGGAGCGCGACGGAAAACCTGCGCTGGAAGACCCCCCTGCCCGGCCCCGGCACGTCGAGTCCCATCGTCGTGGGCGATCGCGTGTTCGTGACCAGCTTCATTGGCTACTCCGCGAGCGGCGGGTCGCCGAGCAAGTTGGAACGCTCGCTGATTTGCCTCGACCGCAAGACCGGCGCGATCCAATGGGAGCAAAAGGTCAAAGCCATTCTGCCCGAAGACCCAGCCGAAGGCTTCATCAACGATCACGGCTACGCGAGCAGCACACCGACGAGCGATGGCGAACGCGTCTATGTCTTCTACGGCAAGAGCGGCGTCCTGGCGTATGACTTGAACGGCAAGAAACTCTGGGAGACCTCCGTCGGCACCGGCACGAGCCAGCCGCGCTGGGGTTCCGGCGCGAGCCCGATCTTGTTCGAGGACCTCGTCATCGTCAACGCGGCGATCGAAAGCCGGACGATCTACGGTCTCGATAAGCTGACTGGCGAGATCAAATGGAAGTCGCCCGCCGATACGCTGCACCTGACCTACTCGACGCCAATCCTGGTCAAGACCGCCGAGAAGACCGAGATGATCGTCTCGGTTCCGGGCGAAGTCTGGGGGATGAATCCCAAGACGGGCAAGTTGATCTGGTACGCCAAGACCAACGTCGAGGGGAACGCCTCGCCAAGCGCCATCGCGCACGGCGACACTGTCTACGTCACCGGCGGACGTCCGGCTGGCACGACCGCGGTGAAAGTCGGCGGCAAAGGCGACGTCACCAAAACGAACGTCCTCTGGTCCGTCCGGAACGGCAGCTATGTTCCGACACCCGTCTATCACGACGGCCGGCTGTACTGGGTCAGCGACGCGGGCCTCGCCTGCGCGGTCGATGCCAAGACGGGCGAGTCGATCTACAAAGAACGCATGGGCTCCGGCAGCGGCGGCCTCCGCGGGCGGCCGTTCTACGCGTCGGTCTCGCTGATCGGCGACAAACTCTACGCCGTGAGCCGCAACAGCGGGACATTCGTCTATGAACTCGGCGACAAGTTTAAGATTCTCCACACCAACAAACTCGGCGACGACACCAGCGACTGCAATGCGAGTCCGGCAGTCAGCAACGGCGAGTTATTTCTGCGGTCGAACGAAGCGATCTATTGCATTGGGAAGTAGCTCGAAGCCGTGCTTCGAGCGAAAAGAGGAAGTTCCTGATCTGCTAGCATGAGTTATCGTCTGGGTGGTCTCCTATTGAGGAACTCACCCGCAATTCGCGTATCTCTCGAAATCAATATCTGCTAAACAAAAAGTATTGCTGACTTCGAGACTCGATCATGGACGATCAAAATGCGCGCTACTTTGACAATTGGCTTGCAGCTCATTCTGGGTAGCTTCGCCGTCTGCAGCGCTGGCGAACCAGCGCCAAAACTCTCGGATGCTGCCGCAGCGGATGTCCATTCACTGCTCAAGACGGCTCGCGAGATAGCGCTGCTTCAGGAAGAAAATCAAAACTTCTGGACCGAGCGCGTCGTTTGCCAAGTCGCGAACCTGCAAGCGCGAGGCCAGGATCTCGAAGGGGCTGTTGCTACTGTCCGGAACCTGAAAAACAACTACCAAGCCAATGCCTTGATCGTCAAGTTTGCAAGGCTTACTGCGCAACAAGGCAAGCGCGAACGCGCGATTGAAATCTTGAAGCTCTTGGATCCGAAGCATGGCTGGAGCGAGGACCATTTAAGCGACAGCATTCAGTTGAGTTGGATTGAGGCCCTAATTTCCAATGACCAGCTAGAGCAAGCCGCAAAGGCTTGCGAATCCTTGCAGGTTGGAAGCTGGCGCGCACGGGGCTACCGCGCCGTGGCACTTGCCTATGTCAAAGCTTGCAATCAAGACGCGGTGAAAACATACTTGAAGCTGACCCTCGCCATCCCGGCCGATGAGGATAGTCGCTACGCAATATCCCAGGTCTTCTCTGATGTCGCCGCAGCACAAAAAACCGCAAGTTCGCCCGAAGCGGCCAAGGCGACGTTGCTCCAATTGTGCGATACCTGCGAGAAATTTGACCCTTGGATTAAGATCATATCGCTGAAAGAAGCGGCCGTGATCACGGCGAAATTGGGCGATACGAACGGGGCGAAGAAACTCTTCCAGTGCGCGATCGACGCTCAGAAGGATGTCGACGATCGAAATAAACTCAATGCGCTGGAGCGGATTGCCTTGAGTCAAGTCGAAGCCGGCCTCTTTGACGAAGCGAAAAAACTTTCGCAACACAATGGCATTGACGAACGGGGAAGGATTCACGTTGCCATCGCGCTGGCCCAGATTCATGCCAACGATCTAGCGGCGGCGATGCAGACTTGGAAGACCGCCAAAGATAACAGACAAAATAGCGACGACGTTCTGGAACAACTCATCACGGCACTTACCGAGAAACAACAGTTTATCGAAGCCGCGAAATTAGCGGATTCGATGCGTGATTGGTCGCTCAAAGTCGTGACGAAGCTCAAAATCGCGACCAGTTGCGCCAAGCAGGGAAATCGTCAAATGGCGGATCAGGTGGCGAAAACCATCGAATTAACTTCCGCCGAGGGGGGTACGATTCGCCTGAAAAAAGCCATTCCCTTTGATTACAAAAACCCTACGACCTGGGGTATCAATTATGGTCACGGAGCCGCGTATTCTACTTCATCTTATTTGACTTCCGTGCTGAAAACCGCGGATGTGGCGTATGCCGCCATGACCTTGGCACAAACTCTTGAGTTAAAACCGACGGAGCCGTATGCGGATAGCTTTGAAGAAGTCATCAATAGCGAGATTATCCAAGCGCTCGCCCGCGCGCATGCGGCCCACGGCGATGTTCAAGAAGCCATCTCGTGGGCGAAGCAGATCGGCAGCGATGCAAAAATTCAAGAGGATGATTCGAAGACTAGGTGGGCCGTCACTCAACGAATCCACGCCCTGATGGGCGTCGCCGAAGGCATTCTCGATCGCGCGCAGATGCCAAACCACGAAGAGCGTGATTGAGCACACGGGATACATCTCGCTCGTAGCAATGGCTACGAGCTACGCGACTTCCACAATCAACTCAATCTCCGTCGCCCAACCGGCTGGCAGCGCTGCAGCGCCGAACGCACTCCGTGCGCCGATCCCTGCGTCTTCGCCGAAGACATCGCGAAGCAATTCGCTGCAGCCGTTGATCACACCAGGGTGTTGCGTGAAGTCCGGCGCGCTGTTCACCAGGCCGAGCGTTTTGACGATCCGCACGACGCGATCGAGCGAGCCGAGGTACGCTCGCAGCGTCGCGAGCAGCGATAGGCCCGTCAGCCGCGCGGCTTCTTTGCCTTGCTCCAGCGTCAGGTCCGCCCCAACTTTGCCGCAGAGTCCCTTGCCGTCGGTCTGAATCGGCCCGTGCCCGCTGAGGTACAGCAGGTTGCCGACCTGCACAACCGGTTTGTAAACGCCGGCCGGCTTGCCGGGGATCGCGAGGGTAATGCCAAGAGCGGTGAGTTGTGTTTCGGGGGACATGGGTTGCTTGGGGGTTGGGGATTCGGGATTGGGGGTTGGGGAATGCGAAATGAAACCTGCAAAGCCCAGGGGATTTTCCCCTGGGAGTATTTTCGATGCAAGCCGCTGCTCAGTGTGATAAATCATCCCCTGCTGGTCCGCAATGGCCTGCGTAATCGTTACCGTCGGCAAGATCCGTCACTTGGACGATTTGCCGCATGACTCGCCGCGGCTTTGGCCGATGAAAAATGAAAACCATTCCTTTTGCCTTTCGACTTTTGACTTTGATTTCACTCCCTGGCTCACGCCGCGGGCTTCTAAAAACCAATGTCCACCAGTGCCGCTAGCAGTGTTTCGTCGGCGCAGTCTGATGCCCTCTCGCAGCAGATCGGCATTGCGCTCTTGAAGAAGCAGCAAGACGCGGCGAAAGCTCAGGGTGCGGCCGTGGTGCAGCTCTTGCAAACCGCGGCCAATCTCAGCAAAGCCGCCGGCAAAGGCGACGGCTTCGACGCCGTGGGCTAGCGAATTGGACACTGATTGGGCTGATGTTGCTGATTCAGACTGATCAGCAATGATTCTGAAACGCCCGAATCGTGCCACTCGCCGCGGCGAGTGTCTTTTCGGTCGGCTGAGAAACACCTGATTCTAGGAAACACTTTCAAGTGTTGTCCTTTTCGCGAGCAGTATCTCGTGAACATCTGGAACATTTGGCATTTGAAAAATTCCACTGGCCGAGCCAGTGGCACTGGAAGACTGCTCCCTATCATCAGTTCACCGGGGCATCTAAAATAAAGATTCCTCGCCAACTTCCTGGCGAGGAAACTTTTCGAGGAGCCTCCGCTTTGTCTACTGCCACTAGCCCGACTGCCTCGTTAGATGCTTTGGATCAAGCATTGACGCAAGGCGGCGTCGAGGGGATGCTCGCCGCACTCGCCGATCATTTCGCGCGCGAAAATCGGCTGCATGAACTCTTCGACACGCGCTTGATGCAGGCGCGCGTCAAGCTCGGTTTGCCGCCCGTCGGCAGCGGCTCGCTCGATGAGTTGCCGAACGAACAACGCGACAAGGTCGAACAGGCGTACCTCGCCGCGTGTCAGGAAATCGGCGCGAAAATGCTCGCCGCGGGCAAGCTCCGCGAAGCGTGGATGTACCTTCGCCCCACGGGTTCAACAAAAGAAATGGCCGCCGCGCTGCGCGCTGTCGAAGTCGATGACGACACGGCCGAGGATCTGATCGAACTGGGGCTGCAAGAACGAATCGACCCCGCGTATGGGTTCGAGTTGTTGCTGGAGTGGCACGGAACCTGTAACGCGATCACCGTCTACGACAGTCAGCTAGCCAATGCAGCGCCGCGTGACCAACAGCGCTGCGCCGAGCTCTTGGTTCGTCATCTGTACAAGGAACTCAGCCGCAATCTCCGGTCCGAAATCCATCGCCGCGAAGGACGCGAAGCGCAAGCCACGAGCCTGGCGGAACTCGTTGCCGAACGCGATTGGCTCTTTAGCGACAACAACTATCACGTCGATACGACACACCTCAACTCGGTCGTGCGCATCGGGCGGATCGTCGAAGACGCCACCGTCTTGTCGCTCTTGGCGGATCTTTGCGCTTATGGGTTGAAGCTCGCCAAGCAATTCCAATTCGAGGGCGATGCGCCGTTCGAGCAAACCTACTCCACGCACCTGCTCTATTTCAATGCGCAACTCGGGCAGGATGTTGACAAAGCACTTGCCTTTTTTCACGCGCGGGCTGAAACCGACGATCAATTGGTGATCGGCACCGGCGCGGCCGAGACGTACATCGTCCTGTTGCAACGGCTGGGCCGTTGGAGCGACGCAATCGCCGCGTCGGCCAAACTCTTGCCGCCCGGCACACGAACCGGCGGCTTCGCCCCAACGCTTTTGGAACTATCCAAGCAAGCCCGGGACTTTGGGACGCTCAAGTCCCTCTGCCGCGAACGGGGCGATTTGCTGAATTATGCGGCAGCGCTGGCCGTTGAGGCCAATTAACGCAAGGGATAGCAATTGATAATTGACAATTGATAATGGACAATGATGGAAGCTGTCGCTGCTGCTGTTTTTAATTGTCAATTGTCCATTATCAATTATCCATTGCCCCGATGCCCAAACCTCCTGCTGCCGCCGAACCTTCGCTGGACATTGTCCGCAAGAAACTCCGCGAGGCGGGTCTGCGCTCGACGGCCGCGCGGCTTTGGGTCATGCAAATGCTGATCGATGCGCTTTCGCCGCTGACCCATGCGCAAATGGCTGACGCGCTCGAGTCCAAGGGCTTTGACCGCGCGACGATCTATCGCAACTTGATCGAGCTCTCGGACGCGGGTCTTGTCTCGCGGATCGAACTCGGCGATCATCTTTATCGGTTTGAACTCAAGCGGCCAAATCAAGATGGCACGCTCGAGCACCCGCACTTTGTCTGCGTCGATTGCGGCGAGGTGACGTGCCTGGAGGACGTCAACGTCGCGATCAAGCCGACGAACAAAGCGGCGAAGAAGCTCGAAGTGACCGAGGTGCTGCTCAAGGGGCACTGCGGGAGTTGTCCGAAGTAACCGCAATCGAATTGATAATGGACAATGGACAATGCAAGTGTCTCGCACATTGTCAATAATCAATTGTCAATTATCCATTTTTTCAATCATCCTCGACGGCTTCGTCTTCAGAATCTTCCTCGGGTTTGCCTCCCGTGCCGTGCAGGATATTGATCAGCGTCGTGAAATCGTCCGTCCAGAGGATGCGGTCGATTTTCTTGTTGAAGAGGGGGCCGTAATTAAATCCAACACTTGGTACTGTTTGATCAAGGAACACGCGATTGTTCGTGAGCAGCACCCAGGTTGACGGCGAACAGCCGTTATCCTTGCGCTCATTGCGCACGATGCAACCGTCGAGCTTGGCGTATTCGGCCAGGCCGCGGCAGACGGGCCGCAGATTCAAGTAGCGGTTCGTAATATGAATCGCGATGATCGATTGGTCGGAGCGCATGTGCTTGACATAAGTATCCATCGCCTCGCGCGTTAGCAAGTGTGTCGGGATCGAGTCGCCGCTGAACGCGTCGACGACCAACACGTCGAAGTTGCGCTTGATTCCGGCATCCGCTTCGAGTTGCATCTGTAGCCGCGCGTCGCCCAGCACGATCTTGACCAGACAGCCAAACTGCTTTTTGGCATCGGAAATGTACTTGAAAAAGCCGTCATCCGTCGCGCTGAGTTGCTCGACGAGCGGATTAATTTCGTAGATCGTGAATTGCTGGCCGGGCTGTTTGCCATAAGCAGCAATTGTGCCAGTGCCAAGCCCAATCGCGCCGATGTGCATCTTATCCGCGATGGCAAGGCCGATGTTGGTAGTCAGGAACGCACCATAGGTGGCAGGCTTCAAGAACATGACTTTGAATTCTTCGAGACTCAGCTTGCGATCCCGGCGAGCTTCGCTGGCCGCGAGACCAAGCCTACTGGCGAGACCAACATTGCTGGCGATATACGCGGCATAAGAGGCAGGCGCCGCAGACTCGGCTAAAAATTTTTCGAGATCCAGATTGATGTTCCGTTGAGATTCGTAAAAAAAGAAACTGACTTTGCTGGCGAGACACACATTGTTAGCGATAAACATCGCTGTGAAAGCCGGCGACTTCACAACAAGGCTTAACTTGCTGGTGAAACCGATCTTACTGGCGATAAACGCGGCATAGGCAACATAGTTTGGGTTGCCAAACTTGACCTCATCGAGCTCCAGCTTATTCGTCCGGCCAAAATGCCCGATGGCCAACCCTACCCCGCTATCGGTCGGGTAATAGCTCGTCGGCTGATAACGCAACGGCCCTTCGAGGAACTGATTTCCATGTAGAATTCGCCCGTGCATTAGATAGCGAAAACTGTATTCGGGATTAATCAGGTGAATCTGTTCATGGACCGAGAGAGCGCCGTAGAAGTTGCGGCCTTGGAAGATCTTCTTTTCATAGAAGGGGTCGTCCTCGTCTTCTTCAGCACCATTCGTGTTTTGGCTCCGGATTTCGCGAGCGCTGGCCATCAGTTGCTGGTAGGATTCGTCGGAATCAAACGGGATCGGGGGCAGGTCTTTGTATAGGCTCCAATTCGCTTTTTCCTGACCCTCGGCATCTCTGATTAGTTCCAGAAAATTCAAGCCATCCCAAACCGCAAAACATACCAAGAGCAACATGGACAAATTGACGACCCAGAAGCGCAGTTTGTCGCGCTGCCAGGCGCGCTCCCATAACGCATAAAATCCGATGCCGATAATCGCAAAGAGCAGTCCCATCAAGGGCAACGCGTAATGCAGTCCGAAGAGTTTTCCCTCGGGCAAAGAAACCTCTTTGAGCGCGGCGACTCCTTTTTTCTCTTCGAGATACTTCTGATACGCCTCGGGGTCAGCCCAATTCAGGTACTCTTCGGGCAGGTTGGAAATTTTCCAGATCACATAGAGAGAAACCAGCGCGGCGGGGAGCGCGAGGCAAAAGAACCGCGACTTGTACCATTCGCCGCCGGGTTGATCCAACAACAGCCCGCCCACCAAGAGCAGCGCCAAGATCAGACCGAGGAACCACTCGGCATAGGTATCGAACACAAACGGCGCGGCCAAACTGACCAGCGCGCCGCCGATGGCGCCGCCGATCGCGATCATCATATAAAACGACGTCAAGTAGCGCGCCGGCGGTTTGCGCCGCGTCAGTTCCCCGTGGCAGATCATGAACAACCCAAACAGCCCAACGCAGTGGGCGAGAATCTGGCCGATGAAATTGACGTTGAGCAGCGGGACGTGTTGTTCATTCTCGAGCCAATTGATATTTGCGCGTTGCTGGAGCCAGGCTTTGTACTTTTTTTTGATGTACTCCGTGCTTTCAAGGTTCGCCTTCACGAGCGGGTCGACTTCTTTTTCTGCGGCCAGCCAAGCATCGTACCGCTCCTGATCTTTCACTTTGACATAATCTTGATACATCGCAGGCAAGTCGGCTTGTACCAGGGGCGTCTTGTCATGCTGCTCTTTTTTCGTTTTCTCCAACTCCGCAAGCCATTGTTGATAATTCGGAATCTCGTGCTTGCGGGTGGGGTGATTGTACCAATCCATGGATTCATACAGCGGCCGAGTGACGGGCCATGTGCCGCGCACCAGCAGCCCTTGGGAAAGCGTCGGCTCGAAATCGAGTTGGTACATGCCGGCCGACATGTACAACCCGGCCAAGGCGATCGCCGCGAAGACCAGCCGCTGATACCAATACTCGTGATCGAAGCAAATGATGAACGAAATCAAATACAAACTCAGCGGCATCACCCACAAGAACGGCACCGAGGCGACGTCCTGGCAGAGGTGATTCGTGCCGGCGACGAGCATGTACGACGCAAACGCCGGCAGCGCAAGCCAGAGCAGATAACTGCCCCAAGTCGGTTCGGCGGCGGCTTCGGAAGTTGGAAGTTCATTCCGCTTGAGTTTGACTTGCTTGCGATTTTGTCCCTTGCTGTTTTGTTCTTCTACAACATCAGTTGCTGAGGCTGGAACTGCTGAAATAGGATGCGGCGCTTCACGCCAGGTCAAGTACGCCACGCCCGCAGCCAACGCCGCGAACATCGCAAACAGCAACGACCACCCCGTCGACATCAAGCGCAGGCCAAAAAACTGCTCGAACACCGTCGGAAACAGGAGCAGCGACGCCAGCGAGCCGAAGTTCGACAGCGCGTACAACCGGTACGGCGTCTTGCCCGGAAACAATCGCGCGAACCAAGCCTGGACCAGCGGACCCGTCGTCGCCAGCGCGAAATACGGCAGCCCCACATAACGCAACAGCAGCAAGCCCAATTTGAGAATCGGCAGATCACTATTCTCGGGCCGCCACGAATCGCCGGGCATGATCGACCATCCGGCGGCAAGGACCGCGAGCCCGAGCAATGCCAGATGCGTCAGCATTTGTTGCTTCGGTGTCAAGTATGTGGTCAGCGCATGCGCGTAAGCGTAGCCAAAGACAAGCATGACCTGAAAGAAGACGACACACGTCGCCCACACGCCGGTCGACCCGCCGAACCAGGGCAAGAGAATCTTGGCGATCAATGGCTGGACCAAGAAGAGCAGAAACGCGCTCAGCACAATCGTGCCAGCAAACATCCACCACAGCCAAGCGGGACGGGACGGAGGCATGAGTTCGGGATTGGGGGTTCGGGATTGAGGGTTGGGGGCATACCCATGCCCTGTCGAATCCCAGCGGTTCCGCCCGCTGGATCGCCCGCGCGATCTTCCCCGCCGCGCGGAATTCCTCAAGATACTCGATGCTGACAGCTTGGACTACGGAAAAGGCTCGGCGAATCGGGATTGTTCGAAAACCTCGAGCTGTCGTATTCTTGTATGGTCTTCAGCCAATCTCTGGACACGGGGTGCGACGATGAAATGTCCGTTCTTTGTAATGCTCGCGATCCTAACGCTGGCTACCGCTTTGTCTGCCGAGGAACAGCTCCCGGTCGTGCCTGCCTTGCGGGTGGCCGAGGGGAAAACGTCGTTTGTTGTCGAGAGCTATGTGATCGACCCGAACAAGCGCGGTCTCGCCTATCGGGTCGCGACCGATGGCCAAAAACATTTGTTCTCGATCTTCGACGCCGTGGATAACGTTCCCATCTTCATCTCGAACGGGGACGAGACTCTGATCTACGACCTGGCACAGGATCAAGTGACCTTGGTGCCGAAAAGTTGTTTTGGCTTTCATCTGCGCTACTTGCCCGAAGAAAAAGCGTTTTACTTTAACTTCCGTGGCGGAGCCAGCAAGGACGCCGACAAACTCCTCGAGTGTCTCCCCAAGATCGAATTCCAAACATTTGAAGAAGCGAAAGACTTGGTCCGCGGCCAGACGAAACAAGATCATGTGCAGCTCATGACCAAACGCGAGAACAAGAAACTCGACTTGTTGGAATTTGATCGTAAGAAACGTGATTGGTTTCGTTACACCTGCACTGGTCCGGACGACGAAGAGCCGCAGTTGGTGGTCCGTGCGTCCCGAATTGGGGAAAAGATCCCGCCGGAACTGTTGCAGTTTCCCGATCCGAAAAAATTCAGCGACAAACTGCGCTGGAATGAAGATCGGATCACCGAGAACGAAGGGGCCAGCGATTTTGCCAGCAAGATTTTGTTGAAATATCGGCTGTGGTTTGCCAAAGGCATCATTGCGATGGGCGGAGAGAAAGAAGAGCAAGTTCGCATGTTGCTCCCCAACATCACCGCCGCGGAACTGCTGGAGCGCGACAAGAAACTTGGGGCCGTGTATCTGCGCGAACTAGAAGCCCAGAAATTCCCGAAGCTGACTCCGCTGGCGGAATTGCTCAAGGACTAACGCCCCTTCAATCCTGCTCCGGCGGCGGCAAGAGTTCGAGGCCATATTTCGGCGCGGCGGCCTTAAGCCGCGAGATTTCCTCCGGACCGGGTGGAATCGCCGTCGCGTCGCGCGAGGCCAGCCGCGTCCCAAATTCCGCAAAGAAGTTTTCCAAGCCGGCCGGCGTCACGATACAGATCATGTGCCCGACCGTCTTGCCAACGTTGTGAAAGAAATGCGGGATGTTCCGCGGCGCGAAGAGATACTCCCCCGGGCCACGACGTTCGACTTTGCCGGCGACATGAAAATCGAATTGACCATCGATCACCGCAAACGCCTCGTCCTCGCGCGTATGCATGTGCGGCGGTGAACCACCGCCGGGCGGGATGAAGAACTCGAACACGGCATACGCGCCGTTCGTCTCCGCGCCGGTGGTCAGGAAGACGTACTTGTCGCCGACGACGGAGTAGACGGAACCGGCGAGGGAGGTCGTGCTCATAAAAATCTTTCTTGAAATATCAGCCGAAGAACGCTCCTCTTCGAGTCGCCGCTAAACGGGAGAACGAAGCAACGACTCGTATTCATTGTCAATTGTCCATTATCAACTATCATTTGCTCAGCGTTGCTTCAGCCAATGCCCGTATTGTATCGCCAGAATATCCTGCGGTCGATTTTTTCCGAGTGTCTGCGCCGCATGATACGGCCAGTTGGGATCACTGAGCAGCGTCTTGCCGAGATTGACCAAGTCAATCGACCCGTTTTGGATCAGTTCGTTGATCTTCACCGTGTCACTGAAGTTCCAAGACGACGTGACGGGGATACCGACCTCTTGCTTGATCCGCGCGGCGATCGGGGCGAGGAAGGCGTGTTCTTTCCACGGCACATTACTGATATTCGGCGTGTTGAAGCCCATGCTGACATCGACCAGATCGAGCCCGGCGGCTTTCATTTGCCGCACGAGTTCAATTGATTCTTCGAGCGGCTGTTCGCCCTCGACATAATCGATCACGCCGAGCCGCGCGGTGAGCGGGTACTCGGCCGGCCAAACTTCGCGCACCGCTTGCAACGTCTCAAGCAAGAACCGTGCGCGGTTCTCGAAGCTGCCGCCACAGTCATCGGTGCGTTTGTTCGCCAGCGGCGAAAAGAAACTCTGGCCCAGGTACCCATGCGCGAAGTGCAGAACCAGCCACTTGAACCCGGCTTGCACGGCGCGCTTCGTCGCGGCGACAAAGTCTTCGCGAATCTTCGTGATCTCGGGGATGGTCAATTCACGCGGCACGCGCGGCAGATTTGCGCCGAACGCCAGCGCCGACGGCGCGACCGGTTCCCAGGCGTCGGGATGTTCGGCGGGCAGATGCGCGTCCCCTTCCCACGGCCGCTGGGCACTGGCTTTGCGGCCCGCGTGGGCCAGTTGAATGCCCGGCATCGAACCTTGGCTTTCAAGGAACTTCACGATCGGCACAAATGCGTCGCGCTGCGTGTCGTTCCAGAGCCCCGTGCAACCCGGACTGATCCGCCCCTCGGGCGAGACGGCCGTCGCCTCAACAATGATCAACCCCGTGCCGCCAATCGCATGCGACCCGAGATGGACATGATGCCATTCATTTGGCACCCCATCGATGGCCGAATACTGACACATCGGCGACATCGCAATGCGATTCTTGAGACGAACGCCGCGGAGTTCGAATTCAGAAAAGAGATCAGGCATAAGATTTAAAAAGGGAGAGCTCGACTTGGGAATCGTCGCAGAATCTTTGCAGCAAAGGCGAAAAAGTCAAATTCATGACGCATCATAAGGATTACCGTTCAGCAACCCAACTCTTACAGAAATAACGCTAATTTCGCGCGCAGCCGCGAGGAGCGCGAAGGAAAATTGCATTCCTTCGCGCAAGCAAAATCAAAACCGATCCAATCGATACGGCCGCGGGTTGACGTGCGGTTGCTTGCCGAGGATCAATTCGCTGACGAGTTTACCCGTCGCCGGGGCCATGCTGAGGCCGAGCATGTTGTGGCCCGCCGCGAGCCAGACATTCTCCGCGATCGGCGCGCGGTCGATGATCGGCCGGCTGTCGGGTGTCATTGGCCGCCACCCGAACCACGTTTCGACTACCGGTTCGGCAGTCGGTTCATGCAAGTAATCCCGCGCGCCGTTCTTGAGCAGCGCGACGCGCTTGGGATCGAGCGTGTCGTCGTACCCAGCGAGTTCCATGATTGACCCGAGACGATAGCCGGTGTCGAACGGCGTCACGGCGACGCGCGCCTCGGGCAGGAGCATCGGGTGCGTCGGGCAGATGCTCGGGCGCGGCATCGTGATCGAGTAACCTTTGCCCGGTTGAATCGGAACTTTGACGCCAAGGAGTTTGTGCAAGAGCGGCGTCAGCGCGCCCGTGGCGACGACAACTTGATCAGCTTCGTAGTTCCCTTGCGACGTGCGCGCTCCGGTCACGCGGCCATCGGTCATGATCCAATCTTGCAGCTCACACTGCTCGCGGATCGTCACGCCCCCGCGTTCCAGGTGCGCCCGCCACGACTTCATCAACACATCAGGGCGCAGATGCGCATCGTGCGAGTGAAACCAGCCGCCGGCGAGTCCCGGCTTGAGCGCCGGTTCGAAGTCCGTGAGTTCATGGCCGCGGATCAACGTGCTGCCGGCGTTGAAAACTTCGCCTAGTAGTTTGTCGGTTGCGCCGAAGTGGTCGAGTGCCTCCTTCGTCTTGTAGACGAACAAGCACCCTTGCGTCTGCCACTCGCAGGCGAGCCCTTGGACCTTGACTAATTCATCGTACAATTCGCGCGAAGAATCGAGCAACGGTTGAATGCCGCGCGCGCTTTCTAGCATGTCCTCGAAGTTGCAGCGCCGGCCAAAGTTGAATAGCCACTTCAGGAACTGCCAATCCAAACGGGGCTTGATGCGCAGCGGCGATGCCGGGTTGAGCATCGCTTTGAGCCCAGCGCTCAGCATCCCCGGTTCGGCAAGCGGCAGGACATGGCTCGGGGAGATGAGACCGCAATTGGCGTGCGAGCATGCCCCGGCGAACCGGCCGCGGTCAATGATGGTGACCTTGCAGCCAGCTTGCGAAAGATAATGCGCTGAAGCAGCGCCGATGACGCCACCGCCGATGATGAGAACTGAGGGCAGCGCAATGGGATGCGGCTTTTCCATAATTGAAATGTTCGCACTTATATTCGAAGGAAAAAGGGATAAGGAAAAAGGTGGGGTAAAACCACCTTTTTCCTTGTTCCTTTATCCTTATGCCAAAAATCGGCTAAGAACAGATTCGTCATTTTCCTTGCCAAGTTTCCTCCGCAAAACTATACTAAAATTCTGTCGTGGCGAAGAGTGCTACCGGCGGTTACTTCCTGCGACCTCTGCGTTACTTCAGTTTTTTGAAGGCCGCAGGGTATCTCATGGACCGGGCTGACGTCTAACGTTCTTGCCCTGCACTCTTCCTGTAACGATTGGGCGTTGTTTGGCTTTGCCGAACAATGAGATGCCATTTCGCGATTGCAGGACTGGTCCTCTGCTTCGCTACTGCAAACGACTTCGACAGTCCACAATCCCACCTTCGTCGACGTCACCCGCTAGTTGATTTCCTCGTATCCGCCTCTGTAATCAGGTTCGTGCGATGTTGAATGCGCTAAAGACACTGGATCGGTTCACGCTCGTCATAGGCTTTTCGCTGGCGTGCATCTCTCTTGCCTCGGCGGCTGAAGCCACCGCTACCAAGAAGCCGCTGCAATACAACCGCGACATTCGCCCGATCTTGGTCGAGAACTGTTTCGCCTGTCATGGGGCCGACTCGGCTTCGCGCAAGGCCGACCTCCGGCTCGACAAACGTGAAGCGGCGATCGAAGCCGGCGCGATCGTCCCGGGCAAGCTCGAGAAAAGCTCCGCCTGGGAGCGGATCACCAGCACCGATCCCGAGATGATCATGCCGCCGCCGGCTTCGCATAAGAAGCTGAAGCCCGAGGAGCGCGAGCTGCTCAAGCGCTGGATCAGCGAAGGGGCCGAGTATCAGCCGCACTGGTCGTTCATCGCCCCGAAGCGCGGCGAACTGCCGGCGGTGAAGAACAAAGCCTGGGTCCGCAACCCCATCGATCAGTTCATCCTTGCCGAGCTCGAAGAGGCGGGCCTCGCCCCGGCCGCCGAAGCCGATCGCCGGACACTCGCGCGGCGTTTGAGTCTCGACCTAACTGGTTTGCCGCCAACACCCGAGGCGGTTGAAGCGTTTGTCGCCGACACACGGCCAGATTATTACGAGCGTTACGTTGACAAATTGATGGCCACCCCGCAATGGGGCGAACACCGTGCACGATACTGGCTCGACTACGCGCGCTATGGCGACACCCACGGCATTCACTTTGACAACTATCGCGAGATGTGGTCGTACCGCGATTGGCTGATCGGGGCGTTCAATCGCAACATGACCTATGACCAGTTCACGCTCGAAAACCTGGCGGGCGATCTGCTGCCCAATTCAACGCTCGAGCAAAAGATCGGCAGTGGGTTCAACCGCTGCAACATCACCACCAACGAAGGCGGGATCATCGACGAAGAGTACCTGGTCCTTTACACGCGTGATCGGACGGAAACGACGTCGCAGATTTGGCTCGGGTTAACCACGCAATGCGCTGTCTGCCACGATCACAAGTTCGACCCCGTCTCGCAAAAGGAGTTCTATCAACTCGCGGCGTTCTTCAACAACACGACGCAAGCCGCCAAAGATGGCAACGTCCGCAACACGCCGCCGATCATCCAAGTTCCGTCACTCAGCGATCAGCCGCGCTACGAGAAATTGCTCGTCGCGATGGACGCGGCCAATGCCAAGCTCGAAGCCCGAAAAAAAGCCGCGGAACCAGAGTTCCAAATTTGGCTCGCGGGCGCCTCGGCTGACAAGATTTTCGGCGCTGAAGCGCGTGACCAACTGCAATTGCAGCTCAAGCTCGACGAAGGCAAGGGAAATGATGTGACTTGTGCCGTCAACGACGAGCCTACCAAGCTCAAGTTCAACAACGGCTACAAATGGGTCGTGAGCAAAAACCCCAAAACGCTCACTGATAAAGCGCTCGCGGTCGAGGCTCAGAAAAACACGCTGGAACTGCCGCAAGTCGGCAACTTCAAAGCCGCGGACGCTTTTAGTTTCGGAGCCTGGATTCAAATTCCCAAGCGCGGCTTCACGGGCGCCGTGTTTGCGCGGATGGATGATCAGAAAGACTTTCGCGGCTGGGACCTTTGGCTGCAAGACGACCGGATCGGAACCCATCTCGTTTCAGCCTGGCCCGACAACGCGCTCAAGGTCGTCGGCAAGCAGAAGCTCAAACCGAAGCAGTGGTACCACGTTTTTGTGACGTATGACGGCTCGAAGAAAAGCAGCGGTATCAAGATTTACATCAATGGTGTACTCGAACCGTTCGACGTCGAAGCGGATAAACTCAGCGGCGAACTCGCAACCGATGTGCCCTGGAAACTCGGCCAGCGCAGCAGCACGAGCCGTGTCGCAGGCTTGCAAATCCAGGATGTCCGTATCTTCGCCAAGCAACTGGCCGGGACCGAAATTGCTGGCCTGAGCAAAAACACCAAGCTCCGCGAAATCTTTGCCAAACCGGCCGACAAACGCGATGCCAAAGATACCAATGAACTGCGCGATTATTGGCTGAGCAATTTCGATGAACCATACAAGCAAGAAAACGCGGCGCTCGAAAAACTGCGGCAAGAAGAAGTCGCCATCAAATCGCGCGGCACGATCGCCCACGTCATGAATGAAAAACCGAGCATGCCGAAAGCTTATGTCCTCAATCGCGGCGAATACGATCAGCGCAAGGACGAAGTCGTGCCGCAAGTTCCCGCCGCGCTGCCGAAGTACCCCGATGATCTTCCCAAGAACCGCCTGGGTCTCGCGCAGTGGCTGCTGTTGCCCGAGCATCCCCTAACCGCACGTGTCGCGGTGAACCGGATGTGGCAAGAGCTCTTCGGCACCGGGATTGTGAAAACGGCAGGCGACTTCGGCATCGCCGGCGAGTTGCCATCGCATCCCGAGTTGCTCGATTATCTAGCAGTCGAATTCCGCGAAAAGAACTGGGACATGAAACAGTTCTATAAACAGCTCGTCATGTCGGCGACGTATCGCCAAGCGGCTGTCGCGACGCCGGAAAAGTTGCTCAAGGATCCGGCGAATCGTTTGCTCTCGCGCGGCCCGCGGTTCCGGATGGATGCCGAGATGGTGCGCGATTACGCGCTCGCCGCGAGCGGAATCTTGGTGCCGAAAATCGGCGGCCCGAGCGTTCGCCCCTATCAACCGCCGGGAGTTTGGGAAGCCGTGGCGATGCCCGGCAGCGACACGCGCAGCTACAAGCAAGACACGGGCGAGAACCTCTATCGCCGAAGCATGTACACCTTTGTCAAACGCGCCGCGCCGCCGGCATCGCTCGAAATCTTCAACGCGACGAACCGTGAGCTCTGCACGGTGCGCCGCGATCGCACGAATACGCCGCTGCAAGCGCTCGTAACGCTTAACGATCCGCAATTCGTCGAATCCGCGCGGCACTTGGCCCAAACGGTGTTGCTGACAGGCGCGCCGGATGACTTGGCCAAGGTCGATCAAATCGCGCGGCGCTTGCTCGCCCGTTCATTGAAACCGGCAGAACAAGAAGTCGTCACCGCGTCGCTCGCGGACCTCCGCGCGGCGTACAAAGGGAAGCCCGACGAAGCGAAACAAGTCATCACGGTCGGCGACTCGAAGCCAGATGAAAAGCTGGCGGCCGAAGAACTCGCGGCATGGACAATGCTGGTCAATGAATTGCTGAATTTGGACGAGGTATTGAACAAGTAGCGGCCTAAGAGTAGCCAACTTGCCTGAATGTAGCCAACTTGCCCCGCAAGTTGGCGAGAAAGACTCTCAGACTCCGAACCTTGCTTGTCTTCACAAAAGAGCAACGACTTTATGTCGGACATTCCAAAACTGTCGATTCCTTTCCGCACGTATGATCACGCTGCGGAAAAGTCCGTTGTGCAGCGAAGATTGCCGCACTGGTCTCAAGCAGCGACCCTGAGTTTCATTACCTGGCGCACCTGGGACTCGATTCCCCAGGCTGTGCTGGATCGTTGGCTGCAAAAACGGAATGCTTGGTTACGAGACAAGGGAATTGTTGTTCAGGGAAAACAGTTGCAGGTCAATGTCAGTCAACTGAATCCAACATTGCAAACTGAATATAAACGCAAAATGACGCAAGGTTGGAATCGATTGCTTGATCGTGCTTATGGCGAATGCGTCTTGCGCAAAAAGCGAATTGCTCAAATCGTCGCGGATGTATTGCAGCATGACGATGAACGAGATTACATCCTCTATGACTTCATCATTATGCCGAATCATGTGCATCTTATCGCAGCATTTCCTGACGATGTTTCGCTGCTGAAGATTTGCCGCAATTGGAAGCATTTGACTGCCTTTCAGATCAATCAAGCAATTGATGTGCACGGACGTTTTTGGCAACCAGATTCGTTTGATCATTTGATCAGAACCGAGGCGCAATTTTTTCGCTTACGTCGATACATCATCGAAAACCCGAAAGAAGCTGGGATTGATTATCGGCAAGTAATTCACTACTCGCGTGTTTTGTAAAATCAACTCTTCCCCCGTTTCGCCTACTTGCGGGGCAAGTAGGCTACATTCCATCATGAACCCACTCCAACAACTTGGCCTCAACCTTACTCGCCGTCACTTTTTTGCGCAAGGTTCGCACCTGCTTGGCGGCGCGGCATTGGCCGCGCTGATGCAGCCGCATCTGTTTGGCAAAGAAACATCCGATAAAATTGATCCTGCGCTGACCGCGACGATCGGCAAGCGCGCTGCGCTCCCCGCGACGCACTTCCCGGCCAAGATCAAAAACGTCATCTATCTGCACATGCTCGGCGGGCCGTCGCAGCTGGACTTGTTCGATTACAAGCCCCAGATGAACGACTGGTACGACAAGGACTTGCCCGAATCGGTTCGCAATGGCCAGCGGCTCACGACAATGACCAGCGGCCAAGCGCGGTTCCCCATCGCGCCGTCGATGTACAAGTTCGCCCAACACGGCAAGTCGGGCATGTGGATCAGCGAACTCCTTCCCCACACCGCCAAGGTCGCCGACGAAATGTGCTTCGTCCGCTCGATGCACACCGAAGCGATCAACCACGAACCGGCCGTCAGCTACATGCAGACCGGCAACCAAATCACCGGCAAGCCCTGTCTCGGCTCGTGGACCAGCTACGGCCTCGGTTCCCTCAACGACAACCTGCCGACCTTTGTCGTCATGGTCGCGCAGCCCTCCAATACCGAACAGATTCAAGCGATCTCGGCCCGCATCTGGTCGAGCGGGTATCTCCCCGGCGAGCATGCGGGCGTGTCGTTCCGCACCGCTGGCGATCCGATTTTGTTCATCAATAATCCGCCGGGCGTCAGCAGCGAAGTCCGCCGCAAGACACTCGATGGACTGAACAAGTTGAATGAGATGACGCTCGCCGAACTTGGCGATCCCGAGACGCGCACCCGCATCCAGCAGTACGAAATGGCGTTCAAGATGCAAGGGAGCATGCCCGAAGTGACGAACCTTGGCACCGAAACCGAAGAGACGTTCAAACTCTATGGCGAAAACGCCAAGAAGCCGGGGCACTTTGCCAACACGGCGTTGCTCGCGCGGCGGCTGGTCGAACGCGGCGTGCGGTTTGTCCAGATTTACCACAACAATTGGGACAATCACGCCAACGTGAAAGTCCGGCTGCCGAGCCAGTGCATGGACGTTGACCAAGCCACTTACGGTTTGATCACTGATCTCAAACAACGCGGCCTGCTCGACAGCACGCTCGTCGTCTGGGGCGGTGAATTCGGCCGCACGATCTACTCGCAAGGCGGTCTCAGCAAGGAAAACTACGGCCGCGACCATCACCCCCGTTGCTTCACGATGTGGATGGCCGGCGGCGGGTTCAAGGGTGGCACGATCTACGGCGAGACGGACGACTTCAGCTACAACATCGTCAAGGACCCAGTCCATATCCGCGACTTCCACGCGACGGTTCTCCACAACATGGGCCTCGACCACGAACGCTTCACCTTCAAAACGCAGGGCCTTGACGGCAAGCTCACCGGTGTCGAACATGCCAAGGTGATCAAGGAATTGATCGCTTGATCGGAGGTCAGGCTTTCCAGTCTGCCACGCCGGGCGTAGACGCTCCGGCTAAGCGGTTAGGCATGAATGCCTAACGTTCGAAATCATCGGGATACTCGCTCCGCGCCAACGCTATGCATGACGATGATGACTTCGACGATAGCGAGGACGAGGTTTATCCCCGCTGCCGTGCTTGCGGCGCGGACCTGTTCGACGACGAGACGGTGCGCTGCCCATCTTGCGGTAGCTATCAATCCGAGGAAACCTCGCCCGCAGCACGACATCCTGGCTGGGTCATTTTTACGGCGATTCTGCTCGTTTTTATGTCGCTTTATTGGATTGTAAAACATTAAAATCTCGTTGTTTACCCGTGTAATCCGCTCTGGCTTTGAGACCCCGATATCGGGTACAACTCTATCCAGTTTACGAGCTTCAGATCCCAGGGGGTGAACCCCTGGGCTTTGCGGTCGCGCATTACGTGTTCCCGTTCATTTCCGCATGCCCACGGCCAAGCCATTGCTGATTCTCGGCACTCGCCTCTTGGCCGAGGAATTGGCGGATTGGATCGCCGACATCCCTGGCTATGAAGTCGCTGGCTTTGTCGAGAACCAGGAACGCGAACGCTGCACGCTCAAAGTCGCTGGCCTGCCCGTGCGTTGGATCGATGACCTGGGAAAACTTTCCAAGTCCCATCTGTTTGCTTGCGGGATCGCGACGACGCATCGTGTGACATTCATCGAACAAGTCACGCAGCTCGGCTGCAAATTCGCGACCCTCGTTCATCCCACGGCGCGGGTCTCGGGCAAGAGCCAGCTCGGCGCGGGGACGCTGATTAGTCCTGGCGTGCAAGTCGCCTCGCACACGCGTATCGGACGGCATGTCTTCATTAACCGCGGCGCATTGATCGGCCACCATTCGACGATCCACGACTACGCCACACTGCAACCCGGCGCGAACTTGGCTGGCGCGACGGTCATCGGCACCGCGACCTACATCGGAATGGGCGCGGTGATCCTCGATCGGATTCGTATCGGCGCGCAGAGCGTCGTCGGCGCCGGTTCCGTCGTGACGCACGATGTCGCGGACAATGTTCAAGTCCAAGGCGTCCCGGCGCGTGTGGTGAAGAGCGGCGTGTTGGGGAAATAGACGCTGCGTTGCATCCTGAGCCGGGGACGTAAGTCCCCGGATGTGCTAGGAGACGCGACGATTTGCGACGCTCATCCGGGGATTAACATCCACGGCTCAGAGCTCGAAGAAGCAATTTCTTTCCCAAGAATCATCGAATTCTCATCAAGCGCTCGCCCCGCGCTCATTCACGCAGACGATAATGTTTATGTCACGCTTTGGCATGGACAGCTACTCGTTCCCCCCACTCCACCACGCGAGGGAATATGCGCCACTTCGACACGGTTGTCGTCAGCGACCTGCATTTAGGAGCACGGAACGCTCGCACTGACGAGTTTCTCAGCTTCCTCCGAACCATTCGAGCCGATCGACTGATCGTCAACGGCGATTTGTTTCAAGACCCGTGGCTCCGCGGGTTGCGGCCCGGCGATGTCGAGGTTCTCGACGCGTTGCGTCGTTATGCCCGTTACTCGGATGTCCTTTTCTTGAGCGGCAACCACGATCCCGAAGAAGCCTGGTTTCCCGGCGTATTGGGATTGCCTGTGCTAGACGAACTGTCGATCACCATTGGCGACGCGCGCTATCTCGTCTATCACGGGCATGGCTGGGATAAGGCGATGGAACTACCTTCGCTCGTGATCGCAATGGCCGACGCGGTCTATGCGGGCACGCAATGGCTCGATCCGACGCATCGTTTGGCCAAGGCGCTGAAGCGCAAGTGCAAGACATTTTGCCGCGCGGTGAAAAACCTGCGTACCGCCGCGGTCAAAGCCGCCCGCGAGCGCGGCTTCGACGGCATCATCCTCGGCCACACGCATATTCAAGAAGACGAGATGGTCTCGGACCCTGGTCAGAAGACGGTGCATTACCTGAACAGCGGCTGCTGGACCGAGCAGCCCTGCGGGTACATCGGGATTCGCCACGATGCGGCGAAGATCTACCGCTGGCCGGCTCTTGCCACCACGGAGATTCCGTCGCTCTTGCCTACAAGCCACCAATTGGTCGAATCGTTCGCCTGGTGGGAGGAACCGCTGCCGAGCGAATGGGAACTAGCGGGAATGTGAGGCAAAGCGACATAAAGCAAAGCCCAGGGGTTCATCCCCTGGGAGCATTTCTTAGTGTGCCGCGAGCGCCTTCTCCACCGCGCGCTGCAACTCGATCAAACTCTCGACCGAGAGCTCCTCGGCGCGCGTTGTCGCCGGCCAATTGAGCTCGGCTAGGATCGCATCGATCGCCGGCTTGTCGAGTTGGCCCTTGTAGACGTTGACCAAGACGCCGCGGAGATGCTTGCGGCGATAGAGAAACAACTGGCGCACGAAATCATGGAACGCGCGCGGATCATCTAGCCGGGCCTTCAATTCGGGATCGAACTCTAAATGGATAATCGCCGAGTCAACTTGCGGGCGCGGCCAGAAGACTGTCGGCGATAAGACGCGCACCAGTTCCGTGCGGCAATGACTTTGCATCCAAATGCTGAGCGACGAATAATCCTTGACGCCCGGCGAGGCCGTGATTCTGTCGGCGAGTTCTTTTTGAATCGTGACGGTCATGCTCTGCGGAATCGGATCGACCAAAAGCAAGTTCGACAAGATGGGCGTCGCGACACAGTACGGCAAGTTCGCTACGAGCTTGAACCGACGCTTCGGATCGACCGCGAGCTGCTTGCGCACTTCGGCCAACACACGGTCGTCGAGTTCGTTCTTCGTGCGGAGCGCGTCTTGTTGCAGCAACGTGACATTGGGTTCGTCGATCAGTTCTTCGCTAGCAAGCTGATGCATGCGCGCGTCGATTTCGACGCTCACGACATGCGCCGCGCGCGGGGCCATCAAGCCTGTCAACGAACCGGTGCCCGTGCCGATCTCGAGCACCACATCCCAGGGCTGGATATCGGCCCGCTCGACGAGCAATTCGAGCAGATTCAAATCGATTAGAAAGTTCTGGCCGTGCTTCTTGACCGGCTCGATGCCGACTTCTTCCAGCCGCTTGCGCAAGAACGAGAGTGTTTGACGGGATGTGCTCATCAATCGATTTTAGCATAGCCGAAGTGTTTAAGTCAGCTTGCCACGTTTGGATTCGGAAACATTGTCGCTTCGCCACTTCAACCTGAGCCCCAGGGTCAGAAACAGGGAATTGCCGAACTATTTCGAGCTTGACCCGCAGTCAACCGAAAATGACAATAAACAACACGTTCAGTCGGGCGGGGGCATAAACGGCAAGGCTTTTCACCGTGGTGGGGATTATGGCAGTTACTTCTGCGAGACGGCAACGGTTCGCATTCACGTTGGTTGAGCTTTTGGTGGTCATTGCCATCATCGGCATCTTGATCGCCCTGCTCCTCCCGGCGATTCAATCCGCCCGGGCCGCCGCGCTGCGAACGCAATGCAAGAACAACATGCGGCAAGCGATGCTCGGCTTGATCCACTACGCCGATGCCAACAAGCGCTTCCCTCATGGGACGTACAACTACATCGACACGACCGGCGGCGACACCGGCCCCTACAACAAAAAACAGGATCGCCGCAGTTGGATGCAGGATATCTTGCCTTTTATCGAAGAGGTACAGCTCTCCAAAGAATACGAAAAATACATGGCCACCGGCGCGTCCTCGCTGAATTTTCCCGGCGGCGGCAAGATCATCAGTGTGCTCATGTGCCCCGCCGATCCCACGAATCCCAAAACCGTGACCTTCAACAAAGGGGGCTCCGCCGGCGGTTACCAGGGTTTCTCCGGCAACTACGTCGTCTGCGCCGGGAGTAAATACCTGAACGAAGGGGGCACCGCGGGCAGTGCGAAAAACAACGGCACGATCTACGCCCTTTCCAAAACCAAATACCGTCACATCACCGACGGCACTTCGAAAACGGTGGCCGTCAGCGAGCTCATTTTGACGCCGGATGAAACCGACAACGATATCCGCGGCCGCTACTACAATCCGGCCCACGGCGGGGTGTACTTCACGACGCTGCACACGCCCAACACGCTGATCGAGGACCGTTTCAATTGGTGCTCCAAAAAACCGGTCCCCGAAGCGCCTTGCGAGTACAACGCCACGAACATGTTCCTCGTCGCCCGGAGCATGCACACCTCGGGCGTGAATGCCTGCTTTGTCGATGGCTCGGTGCATTACCTGGCAGCGGAGATGGACCCGCTGGCCTATCGCGCGCTCGGTTCGCGCAATGGCGGCGAAACGATCGGTTCATATTAGGTGGCAGATCGAAGCCATCTTCTTTTTTGAGGAGTTCTCTTGGCGCGTCACGCCTTACGGCAATACCAGGGCATTTGGGCCAGCTTGGGTTGCATCGCGCTGATATGCTTCAGCGGCTGCGGGCCGAAAGACACCGTCCCGGTCAGCGGTAGCGTGACATTTGACGGAGTGAACTTGCCCGAAGGAAACATCAAATTCTTTACCAGCGACCAACTCCCTGCCGGCATCGGCAAGGTGATTGACGGCAAGTTCTCGCTGAACTGCAAACCGCTGGGCAAACTGCGGGTCGAGATCACCGCCGTTCGCGACAAAACCGGGTCGGACCCCCATAGCGAAACCACGGGGTCGCGCGAACAATACCTTCCCGCGGAGTACAACCTGCAGAGCAAACTGACGGCCGATGTCACGGCCGATGGCGAGAAGCAGTTTGTGTTTCCACTCGTGTCGAGGAAGAAATGAGCAGCGGCAGTTGTGGCCGTTGAAACTTGCGCTCATTGCTATGCCATGGCTTTTTGACGTGTGGGCTGAAGCCCACACTACTTGGACACCAACTGCCGCTCGACATACTTGGCCAGCAGATCCGTTTCCAGGTTCACCGCATCGCCAACCTTTTTCGCGCCGAGTGTCGTCACGGCGAGTGTGTGCGGAATGAGTTGGACCGAGAAGTGTTGGTCGGTGACCTCGACCAAGGTCAGGCTCACGCCATCGACGGCGATGGAGCCTTTGCTCGCCATTTGCCGGAGCAGGTTCGGCGGCGCGGCGAAGTAAAACGTCGACCAATCGGCGACATCCTCGCGCCTTGCGACCGTGCCGCCGCCATCGATGTGCCCCGTAACCAAATGCCCGCCGAGCCGATCACCAAAGCGTAGCGAGCGCTCAATGTTCACCCGGCTGCCGGTCGCAAGCTGGCCCAGGTTCGTCCGCGCGAGCGTCTCGGGTCCGGCTTGGAAATGGAGCTTGTCCCCATCGATCTCGACGACGGTCAGACAGCACCCGTTAATTGCGATGCTCTCGCCCAGCGTAATCTCACTGCGATAGGCCGGCACGGCGAGCACGAGCCTTCGCCCCGGCGGCTCTTCGATCACCGCGGTCAATGGCAAGCAATGTTCGACGAGACCGGTGAACATGGGTTGTGGGCGTTGGGGATTGGGCGTTGGTCGGAGAATTACAAAGTTAAACGATGCTTCAAGAACCAATGAATTATTCGAGAGAGAACTCTGCATCAAAATGCTGACCAGCGCCCAATAGCCAGCGCCCAAGGCCCAACTCAAAACAAACTCTCCGGCTCTGGTTCCGGCTCGCGCCAGCGACGCCAAAGAAAAATGAACAGCGGGCCAAGGACAAAGGCGCAACTCACGAGCGGCACCGCATAGCCGCGGATCATGGCGATCGCGACGATGCCAAAGATCAAGCCGACCAAGTGGCCGAAGCTTTTCTTGCCGCGGAACATACGGTTGACGATGTGCGGATAGGGAATGCGCGAGACCATGAGCAGCGCCACGGCCAGTGCAAAAAATGGCAACACATGCTGGACCACCGTGTCCAACGAAGGCTTCCATTCATACCGTGGCGTTTCGACGCGCAGCGTGTAAAACAAAATCGCAAACCCCGCGATACTCGCCGCGGCCGCCGGACTAGGCAAGCCCTGGAACGTCGAATGATCGTCTTTTTCGCCCGTCTCGACATTGAACCGCGCAAGCCGCAGTACCGCACAACAGGCGTAGACGGCAGCGATAATCCACACCGCCCCCGAGTAATAATATTCAAAGGATGGAACCATTTTTACCAGCAATAATCCCGGCGCGACGCCGAACGTCACCGCATCGCAGAGACTATCCAACTGTGCGCCGAATTGCGATGAAGCCTTGGTCAGCCGCGCGACGTGACCATCGAGCGCGTCGAAAATCATCGCCAGAAAGATGAGCCACCCGGCGAGCATCATGTTGTGCGTCGGGTCGGTCGAATCCAGAGTCCAAGGGATTTCCAGAGACCAGGGAATTTGAAAATTGATTTTCTGAGTAATCGGAGTTTCGGCCGATTCCGGTTTATGAATCCGCGAAGTCACGGCGATCGCAAAAAAACCGCAGACCAAATTCCCCAGCGTGAACAACGTCGGCAGCACGGCCACCGCCCGCAAGCGCCGTGGCCCGCGCCCAAATCGCCGCCGTCCGGACGGCGGATCATTCAACGGCGTTGGTTCCTGGCGAATCATTTGTCGCTGCGCGAGGGATTAGGGGTTGGGGATTCGGGATTGGAGATGCTGCGGCAGTGATGCTTAATGATTCTTTCGTTTAGCGGCGACTCGAAGAGGAGCGTTTCTGCTAGGAGCGTTCCTACTCGGAGCATACTTCTCTATTGAACTACGTCGCTTCCGCATACTTCCCCAGCACGGTGCTGCCGGCTTGCAGCATCTGGCCCGGTTTGACGAGCAACTCGAACCCCGCTTGCGGCAGGATCAACTCCGTGCGCGAGCCGAACTTGATCATGCCGAACTTCTGCCCGCGCTCGATCACTTCGCCCGGGCGCAAGTCGCACACGATCCGCCGCGCGATCAAACCCGAGATCTGCCGGACAACCATTTTGCGATGGGGTGCTTCTTCTTCTTCGAGGCCGATCCAGAGGTTCTCGTTCAACAGCGCGCTTTCGGGATCGAGCGCGTTGAGGAACTTGCCTGGAGAATATTGTAATTGAATCACCCGGCTTTTGACGGGCGAGCGGTTGATGTGAACGTTGAAAATCGAAAGAAAGATGCCAATTCTATACGCCGGCCCGCCGACAAAATCATGATGCGCGAGCGGTGTCACCTCGACCAGCTTTCCATCGGCGGGCGAAACCACCAGTCCCGGCTCCGTGGCAATCCGCCGCGGCGGGTCGCGGAAGAACCAGACGATCAGCACCAGCACGATGCCCGGCACGAGCGCCGTCCAAGCCCAAGCGCCGGGCAGAAACACGAGTCCAATTGTCGCAGCGAGCCAGAACCCACCCATCATCAGCAGTTCGCATAAGCCCCAGCGTGCGAAGCCGACGTGATTGCGCCAGCGAAACGGATCGTGCTCGGAAGCCCACGCGGCGGTGCATTGATTGCGCGCGTACTTGAGGTCGCGCGGATCGAGAATTTCATGCGGCGCGCCTTCGTCGCTGCCGGTCATCGTCTCCGCCATGCGGCGCACGTAACCAGGGCGAAATTTCTTGAGCCACGCCCGCCGCCAACGGCCCCAAGCCAACTCCAGCGCGTAGCACTTGCCGCCGCCGGGCTGCGTGCTGCGCAGGTTCGCGGGGATCGGCACAGGTTCGGCGCGGGGGCGTTCGGTTTGCAGCATCGGGTGTGGGGCAAATTGGCGATATTCTGGGCAATTCCTTATGGTAAACGACGAAACGCGGCGGAACTAGGGGATCAAGTGACTCAAGTCTGTACCCGTGAAGAGTTATAATGGTTTTGCGGTTCTCGCATTGATGATCTAGTCCGCCTGAAATAACCATCATGAACAACGAACCGGCTCCGCTCGATAATCCCTACGCCGCGCCGCAGGCTGAACTACTAAAGGCTCCGCCCAAAGTCATCTACACAAACAAGTTTAATGGCCGCATCGCGTTTTGGTCGGCAATTTTTATCGCCGCGCTAATGTCCTCTCTCTATCTACCTGAAGTTAAAACTCACCGATCGAGCCCGCGAACTACGATCGACTATCTCATCGCATTCACGATGATCGGAATCCTAAGTTCCAGTATTGGACTTTATCTAGGAAGCGTGTCTGGAACCCGAGTCCAACAGCAATCATTTGCTTCAAAAGACGAGCCGCCAACAGATGAACCCTACCCCTGACCCGCACAACATGCAACGCTTCCTCGACGCGCAAGAACTGGTCTATGGCGGCGCGATCATTTCTCCGTCGCGACCTCAGGGGCAAACGATGCAAGCACAAGTGAACGCCTACGAAGCTCCGCAGACGACCAACCTTCGCGCGGCGAATGAGCAGCCGCATGGCCGCAACGTGCGGCGCTTCCCGGGGAAGTATCTCTGGCGCGGCATGGTTCGCGGCTTGACCGCCGGGCTGGTCGCGTCGCTCTCGATGATCCTGCTGTATCTGGCGCGCCTGCTCAGCGGCTATCAAGCCAATGCGCAGAACTTGTTGTTGATTGCCGGCGTCTTCATCGTCGTGACGATGGTGCTGGGGCTTGCCTGGGGAATCGCGTATGCTTGTTTTGTGTTGGTGATGCCGGATTCGTTCGCTGAATCGAGTCTTGCTGCAAGCAACGACGAAGAAGTGCGAGGTGCTTCGTGAATGAATCCAAACATGCGCAGGAGAATCCTTATACTTCCCCGCAGACACAGCTCATCGCCGCAGAACATGCTGCCGCACCGACTCGGACGAACGAGACTCGCTGGTATTTCATGCAACACGGCTATCAGCTTGGCTTTCTAGCAGGCTGCTGTCTGGTAATGTATCTCATCATGCGGATGGGCTGGCAACTGCCGGGTTATTGGCTATTGATGGCGTTCGTCTATATCATCGTTGCCTTACCTGTCTGCATTGTTGGCGGGTTATTGCTCGGCGCGGTCGCCGCCATCACCGATCGCATGCTGCAAGATTTCGGCTGGCGAAGACCGTACCAGTTGCTTGAAGTGGATGATTGAGAGAATAATTCCCATGTCACAAGACGTAACACCTGCGGAGGAGAATCCCTATGCCGCGCCGCAGGCCGAACTGCGGCCGTCGGCAAGTGCCGCCACATTGGCGTCCGCCGCGCACACAAAATACCTGCGTCAAGGCATCGTCGCTGGGCTTCAGATGGGCGGATTCGGAGCGTTCATCACGATCGTCATCTACGCTGCCACTTGGAGTGAACGTTCCACCGTCATGGCGCTCGTCTTGATCCCCTTGGTGATTCTATTTGGCTGCACCTTGGTCGGCTTCCTTGTCGGATTGGCCGTGCAACTGTTTGCCATGCTGTTCGGTGTGGCGCAGAGTGATTCGTTTTCGCTGCTCCCCTCGCTGCCATTTCCTTCGCTCGAGCCGCCGGAATATAACGCGCGTCAAGAGCTCGATAAGAACAGGCACTATCCACCGCCGCCGTTGAGTTGAGGTAGGTCGTTCGAAAAGTTCTTTGCGTAGGATTCTAAGCAATCGCAAGATTCAGATGGTCTGCGCCGATTTAGGATTTGACCGCCGCGCCCAAGCGAGCACTGGCCGAGCCAGTGGCACTGGCACAAAAATACTGGGCTTGACAAATATCTCCATATATAGTATACATGAGATCACTCAGTGCTGCGCGCGTTGGGTAGGGCTGCGCGCGTGGCTTGCCCCGGGCAGAGCCGCAATGTGAGGCGCTGCTAGGGCGCACGAAGTAATGAAAAAGCCCAACGAAGGTTGCCTTTAAAGGCAACACAAAAAAATAGCGCGGCGCACGCTTTGTCCGGCTTTGGCCCGACCGAGCGAGCCGTGGACTGCGGTATTCCCCGCGAGATTCTGGCGAAGGCTCGAATCGGTGTTCCGTTAAACCCGGAAATCGGGGGCGCGCACAGTTGCGTTTTTTTCTGAATTTTTTCGTTCTTTTTGCGTTTTTTTCTGATCTTTTTGCGATTTTTTCGTGTTTTTTCCGCGCTTTTTCGGTGGTTTTTCCCGCGTTTTCCCCATTTTTTGCCCCGTTTTTCAGGCTCCTGGGGTGTTGCGCTGGGCGCAACAGAGAAAAAAATGAACCGAGTGCAGGTGCGCTTTTAAATGAACTGGAACTTCCGATTCAGAAATCGGCTGAGCAAGAAATCGTGTGAGGACATAATGCAATCCAGCGCCTCTGACCCGCATAACCTGCAACGCTTCCTCGATGCGCAAGAGTCCGTCTATAACGACGTTCTCGCTGAACTGCGCGCCGGCCGGAAGCAGTCGCACTGGATGTGGTTCATCTTTCCGCAGTTCGCGGGCCTTGGCACAGGTTCGCTGGCCCAGCGTTACGCGATTCAATCGACGGACGAAGCCCGGGCGTATTTGACGCATTCGATTTTGGGCGCGCGGCTGCGCGAATGCGCGGAGTTGGTCCTAGCGGTGAACGGCCGCACGATCAACGAGATTCTCGGCGCGCCGGATGATTTGAAGCTCTGCTCGTGCGCAACGCTCTTCGCCACGGTGAGCGACCAGGGTTCGGTGTTTGAATGGCTCCTGGCGAAATATTATGATGGCGCGGAGGACGAGCGGACGCTAGAGTTACTGAATCAATAAATCTTCCGGGACGTGCGGGCGATGGTATAATTTGAATATCATCTTTTGCCACGAAACGAGTTTTCGATGAACACGACAACATTCAATAACGCCCTCTCCGTCGTCGAACTTTTGCCCTTGGAAGATCAAGCTGAACTGGTGGCTTTGATTCAAAAACGCTTGGCCGAACAAGGGCGGCAGCGTGTGATCACGGAAGTGCAGCAAGGCCGCCGCGACTTTGAGGCGGGTCTTGCTACTCCGTTCGATCCTAAAAATTTTCTGGAGGAGCTCGACCAGTGAATCGCCCGCTGAAACAAACGCCGGGATTCGCGCGAGCTATCCGCCGCTTGGTAAAACGCAATCCCGAGCTGCGCGAGGCGCTGCAAGAAACATTGCTGCTCTTGGAGAGTGACGCCTTTGATGCGCGGTTGCGAACGCACAAACTGAAAGGCGACTTGGCGGACTCCTGGGCGAGCAGTGTGGCTTATGATCTGCGTATTGTCTTCGATCTAGTTGACGATGCGGGTACGGAAACGATTCTCTTATTGAGCGTTGGCACACACGACGAAGTTTACTGATGCCTACTCTTGTCCAACTTTGAGGAGTATCTCTATGTCCCACAATGCCGTCGCCTGGTTCGAAATCTATGTGCAAGACATCGAACGGGCCAAGCAGTTTTACGAGACCGTCTTTCAGGTAAAACTCGAACGCTTGCAAAGCGATCTCGAAATGTGGGCGTTTCCGATGGCGATGGGCCAATGGGGTGCCGGCGGAGCGATCGTGAAGATGGACGGCATGCACTCCGGCGGCAACAGCACGATCGTCTACTTTAGCTGTGCCGATTGCGCGGTCGAAGCGGCGCGGGTCGTGCCGGCGGGCGGGAAGATCTTTAAAGAAAAAATGTCGATCGGCCAATACGGGTTCATCGCCCTTGGGACCGATCCGGATGGGAATATGTTTGGCATGCACTCCGTGCCGCAAGGTTAATGCGTCTTCAACTCATCTCGAAGCAAGGTGCCACTATGACTTGTTGCCAAGCAATTTCTGTATCGCGCTTGATTTTTCTTGCTTGTTTTCTCCTGTTCGAAGCGCCAATAACACTCGCCGGCGACAAACAAGAAGATCCGAAAGTTGCTCAACTCCGCACGGAACTCACGAGCAAGAATCGTGAGCCCAAGGTAAATAACCCCGACGGCGGAGAAAAACCAACCGTCGCGATCTCCCGAGATTTTTCCTGGGAGGAGCAGGCTCGCGTGCGTGGTGAAATTCATCGACTGACGAAAAATCCGAACGAGGAGCTGGTCGTCCAGCTTTTGAGAATCAGCGGTTCGGACTATTGCGTTTCCACAATCAACGACAACGAGTTCATCTACAACCACAGTGTCGGCGAAGTCGCCGCGCGATTGGCCCACTTGATCATCGAACTCCCGGTCCACCAAGCGTTTGCGGATGTCCCCGCGAAGGAGACCAATCCCTATCAAAAATCGATCCAGTTGTACGACGTCATCAAGACCCCCAATGCCGAGAAACTCTTGACTGAAGATCACTTGAAGTTGTATCAAATTCAGCTCAAATTTCTGGATGCCAACAAAGCGGCACTGCAAAAGAAATATCCCAATGACATGGTCGCGGCAGAGGTAATCAAGAAGATTGACGCCTATCACAAAACGATCAGCGAAAACAAGAAACCCATGCTGCAGCCGATCGCCTATCCGATTCTGGAAGAGTATTTCGATCAGCATGAATTGAGCCGGGCAAAAGTAATCACTGCTCCTCCCAAATAAGTCGGCTTCGGATCACCGTGATTTGGTGCTATGATCGTGAAGATGACGAATTGTTCAACATCTTCGGCGAGTCGCCTATTTTTGTGATCACTGCTTACTAATCAATTGAGGATTACAAAACCATGTCTACTCCCGAAATCGACACACGAAGTCCTGAACGACGCGCGCGCGATGAGAAAATCGCTGCCGAACCTCCCATGCCCCGGCCCGAATTGCCACCCGGCTCGGTGCCGATGCCGTTGGAGCACTTCCATCCTCGAACTCAGCGTCGCCCTATCGCCGTGTCGGGCATCGTGGAAAATGGCCTCGTCAGACCACTTGATCCGTCCGTTCATCTGACCGAACATGCCTCGGTAATTATTGTGATGACTGAATAGCTATTTGCTGATCGCAGAAAACAACTGATGACGTTATTTGTCCAACAGCAAACTAAAACAGCCGGCCGCATATTCACGCGGCCGGCTGTTTAAATTATTGCACCAATTTTGTCAGGCATAGCCTGACCTAAATCCCGTCAGGCAAGAATGCCTGACGTACGCGCTTACAACGGCGGGTTGAAAGCTCCTCCGCGGCGTCCGCCGAGGGCTCCGCGCATTGCTCCGCCAAGACGCAGGATCCCTTCGTCGATTTGGATCCGCATCATGCCGCCGTTCGGAATTTCCTTGGCCGTGATGATGATGTGATCCTTGCCTTCGGAATCCTTGAGCGTTTTGGCGGCCATCTCGGCACCTGGTTGCTCATTGACCGAAGCGGCAAAGTTCGCGACCGCCGCAGCGGCGAAGTTCAGCGAAAATGGATCGAGCTTGGCGTTGCCGGCCGCCGTGCTGGCGTCGATGCCCGACTTGATCGATTGGATGCCGTCCTTGCCGGCGGCAAAGTAGACCGCCTTGTCGCCAATGCCAAACGTCAGTGTCAGCGTGTCGCCGAGGAATTCTTGAAGCTTGGCCTCGGGCACCGGAACGCCGATTTGGTGGAACTTAACGCCGTTATGCTCGGCCGTGTCGAACTTCACGTCGCGCAAGCCCGCCTTCACGTCTTCGATTTCGAGAACCTTTTTCAGAAGCCGTTCGACCGCCTTGCCGTCATGCACCGCCGTGCCGGCAAAGGCCGAGATCGTTTTGTCACCAAACGCCACGCTCCCGCTGCCATCGACCTTGCCCGTCTGCACCGTCTTGTTCAAGATATCGAGCAAATCGGCCAGCAGCGCCTTGACTTGGGTCTTGGCCGTTTCGTTCAGGTTGTCGTCTTTGTCGAGATCGTTGTTGATGGCGTTGCCGGCTGTTTGAATCATCGCTTGGTACTGGGTGATTTCCTGCGCCGTGAGCTTGGCGGTCAGATTGCCCGTGACACCCGCATTGGCTTGCAAGAACCCGGCAAAGCTGCTGGTCGTGGCGGGCCGGCTGGCAATATCGCTTCCTGGCTTGCCGGTCAGGCTCATGTCGAGAAATACGGCCTTGGCCACGCTGTCGATATTCAATCCGAGCGTAAACGTGTCGAGTTCTTTGATGACCGATTCCAACTGCTCCAATTGTGACTCGAGAAGTTTTTTGCGCATCTGGAAAGCATTGTCATCTTCGCCCGGACTCTGACGCAGATTTTGCTCCACGCCTGTGCGGATCATGCGCACCCAATCACTGCGCATTTCCTCGGGCACATTCTGCACAAAGGCCCGCACGCCGATGTCGTATTCCTTGGGCAAGGTGCCGAGCAAGGCAGTCGGGTCGGCCGGGAGAGTTTTGAGGTTAGCGATCAGATGCGAAAAGTAGACATAACCCGTCTGATGCTTCATGTACAAGGTAAACGGAGCCTGGGGCACCTTGACCGATTTGACGCCGTCTTCTTCGTCGACAACCTTGGCTTGGAAATTGCCCATCACCGTGATCAGGTTTTCATAATCCTTGATTGGCAGGAACACGAGCGGCTGAAATTCAGTGCCTTCGCCGAGAAGGGCAAAGCCCCAAGGGGCTTTGCGGTCGATCATGTCGGCCCCTTTGCCCCCGGTGAAGATATTCAGAATGGCATTGATACTGGCCGCGTTCACTTGCGGCTGCCCGATGACCCCGCCGATGTAGTCGACGTCAGAAAGAATCGCGTCGTAACCCGCGATCGAAACAACAACCACGGGCTTCATTTCCGCCGCCGCCGGCCGCGAAAGACCGAAAGCGAAAATGGCCCAAGCACTCAGGGCAAGAAAACAGTTCTTCACGGGTAGCTCCTAATACTAAAAAAGCGCAAGGGCGCAAAAAGAAACGATCAAAATGAGAGGCAGGGACGGATCTCATCAGCAAAAAAGAGGCTACCAGACATTACCCAAGAACCCTAGTAGCGGTTTCAGGAAAGAAAAATCGGGCGCTGCTGATAGCCATTCCAGCGGACAAGAACCTTCGGAGCAGCTATTCCGTCCACCGGTTCTCACCGCAAATCATTGTTATAAAACAAGTTACGCTGAAATATCTGGCCATCCACACTCGCGGGATCAGTACTCACGGCGTAGGTCGGTTACTCTGGCCGCCTTTCGCCAGTACAATCGCGGTCTCCTGAATAGCACCCCGTTTTCAGTTCCATGCCCGCACGCTGCCTGCATCTTCTGCCGTTTTCTGCCCCGAGCGGCGCGCGTTCGTGGCAGTTGGACGAACTTGCCCGCACTGCAAACCTCCCGAACGACGCAGTCTATGTGGCTTCACTCGCGGGTGATCTCAGCACTCTGTCTTTACCCTGTGGTTGCGTGAACTTGGCAAATCGCCCGCGCGACCCGCTGCGCTGGTGGCGGCTGTTCCGCTGGCTAAAGCAGGAACAGCCGGCGGAGATTCGGTTCTGGTTCGTGCCCGGTCCGTGGCTGCGGCGACTTTGCCGCTACTCCGCGCCGCGCAGTCGGTGGCAGGTGCTGTTCCGCTCGCCAAGCGAACTGCCGCGGGCGTCGGACCGCTCTTGGTCCGCGCTCGACACGGCGTGGTACGACAATCCGTTGCTGCTCGAGCGATCCAGTTCCACGCTGGCTCACGCCGGCCATGCGTTGCTCCCATGGCCAAGCGAGAAAAAGGTGTCAGGAACTTCTTCCCCCAAGGGATCCCAGGAGGTGAACCACTGGGCTTTGCAGGATGCGTCATCGGCTTCGCGCGTTGAGACGCGCAAGAAAGTGCTTTCAAAGTTGCAACTGTCGGCAGAGACAATCTTGCTTCTCACGACCGGACCGCTCGTGCGCGAGAAGAACCAGGACCAACTTTTTTGGTCGCTCGATCAATTGAGCTGCACGCGCGACGATGTCCGGCTGCTGGTCATCGGCGACGGACCCGATCGCGCGTGGCTGGAACATCAGGCGCGGTTGCATCACGTCGAACATCGACTCATTTGGCTTGGCACGGTAGACTCGCCGGCCGAGTATCTCCGCGCGGCCGATCTCTACGTCAGCGCCGACCCGCGCGAACGCGTCTCGCGCGCGATGCTCGAAGCCCGCGCCGCCGGGTTGCCAATCATCGCGCACGACACGGCGACGAATCGCCAGATTGTCACCTCGCCCACGCAAGGAAAGCTCGTCGATCCGACGTATCTGGCGGATTATGCGGGGACGATCTATCGCTGGTTGAAAGAACAGCATGCGCACACCACCTGAGCCGGGGATGTAAATCCCCTGCTCAGCATCGCAAGACTCCTTTTTCGAACAGCGTCAACTCTCGCACATTCGGGGGATTACGTCCCCGGCTCAGGTTAAATTAGGGCATCTGTAGCGGTAAAGTGATTAAGATTAATAATCTTTCATCACAAAGCTATGGATTTGCCTACCATAGAATCATGCCAACCCCGTCGAATGATACGCCGATTAATCCCTACGAAGCGCCGCAAGCGCGCAACGAAGACACACAAATAGCCGAAGAACAGATTGCAGAAATAAAAACCACTGATGCGGTCATCCCCGCATCGACGCAACGCTGGATGAATGCTGCGATGACTTGTTACATCATATCGTTCATTGTTCCGTATGCCCCGTGGAAACATGGATGGGAACTTGGCGAATATTGGACGCCCTTCGTTGGTGCGATGATGTTTTTGTGGGGTTTAGTTTTTTGCTGGAATCCTTTCTTATTTCCGTGGTGGGCAAATGTATTTGTTTTTCTCTCTCAACGAAATCTACGTCGCGGCAACTCAACTCGAGGTATAATCTATGCAGCACTAAGTGTCATTTTTGCAATTAGCTTCTTTGTTATTTTTTGGTGGGATGGACACGGCAGGACTGGCGATAGTTGGATTGAGCATGGGGGCGGAAATTGCTCTGCACCGTACTTCTTCTGGCTCGCGGCGATGCTCCTGCAATGGATCGCCGCTGTCGATATGTGGCAATACAACTTACAGCGCAAAAAAGAATGTAAAGCAGTTCGGCGCGAGCCTCACCCTCCCAACTGAAATCTCTTCCCTATGCCGCTCAGAATTTTCTTCGTAACTCCGTGTTGCTGAATTTCCTTCCTCGCTTACGCGTCGGGCTGCTATTGAAACGGGGGCTAAAAATTCAGCACTCCCCCGGTTATAATGCTTGATTCTTAACATCATCTCATTACTCAAAACGCCCAACCCGCCATGCCTGTCCCTGGCAAGTTTTCCAATCGCCGCCGTGAGATTGCCGGCGTTCCCGTCACCGATCTCGTCAAGCGTTTTGGTACGCCGTCGTACATTTACGACGCGGCAAAAATCATCGAGCGGGTCAATGACCTGAAACAGTTCGACGTGATTCGCTTCGCGCAAAAGGCGTGCTCGAACATCGCGATTCTCGACCTCATCCGCCGACACGGTGTCGTCGTCGATGCCGTGAGCGCTGGCGAAGTGCGCCGCGCGCTTGCCGCCGGCTACACCACACATGGCGAGCCGGCACCGATCGTTTACACGGCCGACATCTTTGATCGCGAGGCACTCGACCTGGTTGTCGAACTCGGCTTGCCCGTGAACTGCGGCTCGCCCGACATGATCGACCAACTCGGCGAACGCGCGCCGGGCCGCAACATCACACTGCGAATCAACCCCGGCTTCGGTCACGGCCACAGCCAAAAGACCAACACCGGCGGACAACAGTCGAAGCACGGCATCTGGCACACGGACGTTCTTGATTGCCTCCGCCGCGCGGATGCCAACGATGTGCGCGTCACCGGGTTGCACATGCACATCGGCTCGGGCACGGACTTGGAACATCTGAAGCAAGTCTGCGACGCGATGGACAAGACGGCGCGCGAAGTCGGGCGCACCCTCACCACGATCAGTTGCGGCGGCGGGTTGCCGGTGCCGTACAACGATCAACAACAGTACATTGACCTTAAGACGTACTTCCAACTTTGGGACACGGCGCGAAAGAAACTCGAAGATCACTTCGGGCACAAACTGTCGCTCGAGATCGAACCGGGTCGTTATCTTTCGGCCGAGAGCGGCTACCTAGTCAGTGAAATTCGCACGATCAAGCAGATGGGCGACAACACGTTTTACCTGCTCGACGCCGGGTTCAATAACCTGGCGCGGCCGATTCTCTACGGCTCGTATCACCCAATGTCGGTTGTCGCCGCCGAAGGCGACATCGACAAACGCCCCGAAAACGAGGTCATCGTCGGCGGCCCGCTCTGCGAATCGGGCGACATTTTCACGCAAACCGACGGCGGGTTCGTCTGCAAGCGAGCGCTGCCCGCGGCAAACATCGGGGATTATCTCGTCCTCGAAGTTGCCGGCGCCTACGGCTTCGTCATGAGCAGCAACTACAACAGCAAGCCCATGGCCGCCGAAGTGCTTATCGACAAAGGGACAGCGCATTTGGTGCGCAAGCGGCAGACGTTTGAGGATCTGATTCGGGGGGAAAGCATTCCTGGCTAAAGCCAGAATTGATAATTGACAATGGACAATTGACAATGAAGAGAATTCGCCTTTTCATTGTCAATTATCAATTGTCCATTATCCATTGCTTAGTATCGTTTCTCGTATTCACACGAGACGCGCGACAAGCCATTCTCCGGCAAGACCTGCACGACACTCGCTTGCAGATACGTTGCATCGCTCGTCGTCCCGACCGCCAGCATCGCGCGGGTCGCGGGAAAGTCGCCGTGCCATAGGAACGTCGCGCCATCGCTCGTCATCTGGACACAGCCGGCGCGTTGAAACTCCCCTCGCGCGGGCAACCGTTCGCTATTGATCGGCGCGACCCAGAGGTGAACGCGCTTCTGCGGCGCGAGCGGTTTCTTGGGTCCCGTCGGCGCGGGGCGCGCGGTCAGTTGAGCTTCGACTGCCGGATCGTCGATTGCATCCAACCAAGGTCGTGAGGACATCGCGTAACTCGTTTCGCCAATGGCGATAAACCCGAGAGCTTGCTCCGAAATCCGGCATCCGATGACAATCGTCGGCGCAGTCCGGCAACACTCTCTTAGAAGATGTAAGTCACAGCCCAGAGACAAGCAAACGTCGTGAAGAATCGGCGCGAACTTTGCTGACAGTGATAACGGTTGTATCGTTTAAAAGCTTGAACTGGCAATGCGGCGCTTCAGCGCTAACTCATGCCTGCTGATGGTAAGCCCATTGTCAGGAGAACGATTTACTTCATGGAGACTTACTGCGAGAAAGGCTGGGATTTGTGACGAATCAAGACCAGTTTTCGCGAAATTCGCATTATTTTGGACTTTTTCTAGCAATCCTGACAAAAAGTCATTGATATTCGCGCTAGCACGGGTAGATTTGTGGAAAAGGTGTCGATGGATTGCTGCAAACTCGCTCCAGGGATGGCGTTATGAAGCACCGTGCTAGCAAGCGTACAGGTTCTGCCACGAAGGCGGCCCTCTCCTCCAAGCCAGCTCACTCTTCCAAGTTGGCTAACTCGGCGAATTCCGAGTTCACTTCGCCCCGGCCCACACGTTCTTCGGCCGTCTCGCGCCAGCCCAAAGCTGCGGCGACACCCGCCAAATCGGCCAGCAAGTTTCGCGTCCGCGCCGAACAAGCCCCAGCCGTAAAGCTCGTCAAAACAACGACCGCCAAGAAACCGGCGAAGACCGAACCACGGCTGAAGATCGCGATCGCGACAACTTCGGCCCCGCGCGAACATATCCTCAAAGCCAAACCCTCGACTTCGCTCCGCGCGAACATGCCGCACGTCCTGCCGTTGGTACGCCGCAAGACGTATCCTGAGCACGACGTGCAAATCGGCCGCGCCGGCGATCATCCCGAAGTGCAGCAATTGCTCCTGCATGTCCTGCACGCGCCGTCGCGAGACGAGTTTCATGCCTGGTCCGAGAAGCCTGGCTACGACCCGAATCAACGTCTGCTCATCAAGCGCGGGAATCGTCCGGTCGCGCATTTGCTAACGACCGATGTGCCGCTTCGTTTCGGGCAAGAGACTTTCACGGCCAAGCAATTGCATTGGCTGGCGACGCTGCCCGAGTATCGCGGCCAAGGCATGGCCAGTTCGCTCTTGCAGGCCGCGGATCGCCGGATGCAAAACGACGGCACAGCGCTCGGGGTTCTGCGCACGCGTACGC
>JBGSSS010000183.1:0-3782 GCA_041736895.1 Pirellulales bacterium | reverse complement strand
TCGCGTTCGCGAGCAGCCTCGACCAACTCGGACCAATGGCGCGCAGCGCGGCCGACACGGCGCTCTTGCTCGAAGCCATCGCCGGCCACGACCCGCGCGACAGCACCTCGGTCAACACGGCCGTGCCGTCCTACACGGCGGATCTGGACAAACCGCTCACAGGCTTGCGGCTTGGCGTGGTCAAGGAACACTTCGCGCGGGGCCTCGACCCGCAAGTCGAAGCGGCCGTGCGCGAATCTTTCAAGGTCTTTGAATCGCTCGGCGCAACGCTGCACGACGTCGAACTTCCGCATGCAAAGTACGGCATCGCGACGTACTACATCATCGCGCCGTGCGAAGCCTCGGGCAATCTCGCCCGCTACGACGGCATCCACTACGGCTATCGCGCGAACGAAAAAGAGGTCATCCACCAACTCGATGCGAAGCGCACGGCGCTGCTCAAGGCCGGCGACAAAGACGCCGCCGCGGCAGTCGACAACACGCTTGTCGGTCTCTACCGCGCGAGCCGGTCGCAAGGCTTCGGCGCGGAAGTGAAGCGCCGGATCATGCTCGGGACCTATGCCCTCAGCGCCGGCTACTACGACGCGTACTACGTCAAAGCGCTGCAGGTCCGCCGCCTGATCCGCCAAGACTACGACCACGCGTTCGAGGGCGTCGATCTCATCATCGGCCCCGTCGCGGCAACGCCGGCCCTCGCGTTGGGTCAGAACGCGCACGATCCGCTGGCGTCGTACCTGGTCGACTTGTACACGGTCTCGGCGAACCTGGCCGGCATCGCGGGCATTTCGATCCCCTGCGGCTTCAACAGCAGTGGGTTACCGATCGGGTTGCAACTCCAAAGCCCCCCGTTCCAAGAAGACCGCCTCCTCCGCGCCGCCCACCAATACCAAACCGCGACCACCTGGCACACGGCGCGTCCGGTTTTGGAGTGAAGGGGAGAAAATGCAAATACGCCCACAGATAGACACAGATGAACACAGATAATGCAAATGCGATGAAAACCTTTTGAAGGGAGGGCATGTGCCGTGGACAATTTCGATTCGTTGCCGCCGGAAGTTCGAGCGAAATACAATGGCATCACGGAGAAAATCATTGCTGCTGGCTACAAAGTTCTCAATGCGCTCGGCGCGGGATTTATCGAGATGGTTTATGAGAATGCGATGGCCATTGAATTACGTGAGATGGGTTTAATCGTCGAACAGCAGAGAAAATTGAAAGTATTTTATCGAGGTTACGAAGTTGGATTTTATAAAACAGACTTATTCGTGGAAGAACTCATTCCCGTCGAACTAAAAACCGCGAAAGCTATTGATGATAGCCATGAATCGCAGTTGCTAAACGAACTCACAGCGAGCAAAAGCTTGCTAGGATTGATCCTCAACTTCGGCAAACCCAAACTCGGCATCCGTCGAATGCTCAACTCCAATCTCTGATCTGTATTTGCCTTTATCTGTGTTCATCTGTGTCCATCTGTGGGCCGCATTTGTATTTTGACTTTTCCCTTTGTGGCTTGCCTTTGCTGAATTGACATGAGCCAACCTTACACCATCATCGTCGGTCTCGAAACGCATGTGCAGTTGCTCACCGAGAGCAAACTCTTCTGCGGGTGTTCGACCGAGTTCGGCGCGGAGCCGAATACGCAGACTTGCCCCGTGTGCATCGGCATGCCCGGGACGCTGCCCGTCATGAACGACGTGGCCTTCGAGCTCTCGTTGAAGACGGCCGTCGCGTTGAACTGCGAGATCGCCGAGTTCACCAAGTGGGACCGCAAGCAGTACTTCTACCCCGACTCGCCCAAGGGCTATCAGATCAGCCAGTACGACTTGCCGTTTTCGTCGAACGGCTGGCTCGAGATCAGCGACGCGAAGGATCGCTTCCCGAAGAAGCGCGTCCGCATCACCAGAGCGCACCTCGAAGAAGACGCCGGCAAGAGCATGCACGACGAAGCGCATGGCCGGGGCGATAGCCGCATCGACTTGAATCGCGTCGGCACGCCGCTGCTCGAAATCGTGAGTGAGCCCGACATGCGCAGCGCGGCCGAGGCCAAGGCGTACCTCACCGAGTTGAAACTGCTGCTCACCTATCTCGGCGTGTCGGACTGCAACATGCAAGAAGGCTCGCTCCGCTGCGACGCCAACGTGAACCTGCACATCGACCTGCCTGATGGGCACATCGCCAAGACGCCGATCGTCGAGATCAAAAACCTGAACAGCTTCCGCGCCGTCGAACGCGCGATCCAATACGAAGCCGAGCGGCAATACGAAGTCTGGCAAGAAAAGAAAATCCAGATGGGCCAGCCCGGCGGCAACAAGTCGACGCGCGGCTGGGACGACGCGGCGAACGAGACGCGCAAGCAACGTGAGAAAGAAGAAGCGAACGACTACCGCTATTTCCCCGATCCGGACCTGGTCCCGAACACCGTCGCGCCAGAGCGCGTCGAAGCGATTCGCGAAGCGCTGCCGGAGTTGCCGGCGGACTTGCGCACGCGCTTGCCTGTCGCGTACGGGATCAGCGATGCCGATTGCGACATGCTGGTCAACGCCGGTCCGCCGACGATGCGGTATTTCGGCGAACTCGTCGAACTACTCAAGGGGAACGGCAAGCTCGCGTGCAACTGGATCACGCAGCACGTCGCGCGCGTGCTGGGCGAGCGCGAAAAATCGCTCGAAGAAATCCCCGTCGCGACCGCCGATCTGGCCGACGTGATTCGCCGTGTTGAGGCCGGCGATTTCAACCTGAACATCGGCCGCGACGTGCTCGGGTACATGATCGACCACGGCGTGAAGCCGGCCGCGGCCATCGAGAAACTCGGTATCGTCAAGGTCGATGACTCGGCCCTCGTCGCGCTCTGCGAGGAACTCCTGGCCGCGAATCCGCGTGTCGTCGCCGACGTCAAGCAAGGCAAAGAGCAAGCCGTGATGGGTCTCATCGGCCAAGCAAAAAAGAAAAACCCCAACGTCAATCCGGCGCGGATCAAGGAGATTTGTCTGGCGTTGATTGGGGGGATGTAGGCGAGGAAGACAGGATTGCAGGGAGACAGGATGACAGTGGGAAGTTTTTCACTAAGCCCAGGGGCTCCGCCCCCTGGAGAACCGACGTTGCTATTTGCGCGTGCAGGAATATTCCAGCGGTCGTTTTGAATGCCTTGTCCACTCCCCACGCTTAGTAATTACGCCAGGGGGCGGAGCCCCTGGGCTTAGGGCGCGTGCCAGACTTGACCGCGCCGCTATGATTCTTGCGTCATCTTTCTGTCCCCTGTCCTCCTGCAATCCTGAATCCTCATGTCCACCTATCGCGTCGCACAGATCAGCAAACCGGGCGGAAAGTTTGAACTCGTCGAGCGGCCGCTGCCGACACCAGGACCCGATTGGGTCCGGATCAAGGTCCAAGCTTGCGGCATCTGCCACAGCGACTTGCTCGTCACGACGGGGCATTGGCCGGGCCTGCAATATCCGCGCGTCCCGGGTCACGAAGTGATCGGCACCATCGATGCGCTCGGGCCGAACGTCGCTGGTTGGACCGTCGGCGAACGCGTCGGCATCGGCTGGCACGGCGGGCATTGCGGGTATTGCGACAACTGCCGCCGCGGCGATTTCTTTGCCTGCTCGACCGAGATCAAAACGACGGGCGTGACCTTCGATGGCGGCTACGCCACGGCGATGCTCGCGCCGGTAACGGGTCTCGCGCGGTTACCAAGCGAACTCTCGCCGGTCGAGGCCGCGCCGCTGATGTGCGCGGGCCTGACGACCTTCAACGCACTCCGCAACAGCGGTGCGCGCGGC
>JBGSSS010000135.1:0-14994 GCA_041736895.1 Pirellulales bacterium | reverse complement strand
AGCCCCAAGTCCAACGAATAGGGCCGCCAGTAGGGTGCGGCGAAAGGTGCGAAGCATGCTAAAAACTCCTGTAAGGAAAAGTTCGTGTAATTATCATAAACGGAATAAGCCCCCGTTGCAAGTTTTTTTAACCAGAAATTTAGACAGCGGCCTCCTTCTTATTTTTCCCCGAAATCCGCCGATTTCGCAGTCCTAGGCCGGCAAACCCAAGCAAGGCCAATCCGCCGAGGACAAACGTCGATGGTTCCGGCACCGCTTGAACCAGGTTCCCGCCGCCGGCGGTCAAGAGCGCGCCGCCTTGGGTGGTGAGACCCGTGATGTACAAGTCGAAGTCCGTCGCCGAATCGACCGTGCCGCTGTAGTCGAAGTCGCCAAACAGCCAGCCGCCCAGGCTGCCGCCGCTGGTCAGACCGGTAATGTAAAGATCAAAGTCGGTCGACGTATCAACCGAGCCGCTCAAATCGGCGTCACCGTAGTAGGTGTACTTGATTAGCACATCGTTGGCGTCGACCGTCTGACCCGAGAAACTGGTGTAGCCCAGTTCGACGTTCGCCGCGATGCCGAGCACCGTGTTAAAGTCCACGTTGTTGGCGAACGCGCTGCTCGTGATGCCCGGTCCGTTGCCGTAGCTGCCGTTGATGTCCAGGCCCGAGGCGAGTTGCGCGGTCAACATCGCCAAGTTGCCGTTGTCAACGACCAGGTCGTTGTCGTTCAGGTCGAGCTTGCCCGTCGCATTGATGCTCAGGGTCGATACCGTGCTCGTGCCGCTGTTGCCGCCGTTGGTGGCCACGGTGACGGTGTTGCCGGCGCCGATGTTGAGCGTCGATTGGCGAATATGGTTCGCTGTCAACGTTGCACCGGTTGCCGTCACGGTTGTCGTGCCGGTGCCGCTGATCTCGCCGACGCTTTTGCCGGGCGTCGTGGCCGTGAGCGTACCATTGTTGGCGACATTGGCATGAATGGAACCATTGCTGAGCGGATTCTCGGTACCGCCCAGATTGAGTGTTGCTCCACTTGCTACCGAAGCAGTCAAACTGGTTCCAATCGATGGGGCAATTGTTGGATCGAGTGTCAGCGTTCCAGCGTCCACCTGCAACGTTGTATTGTTGCCATAAGTGTTCACGCCATTTAGCTGCAACTCACCTGCACCTGCTTTGACGAGCGTAGCGCCATCGTTGGTAGCAAGAGCTCCCGTCGAGGTGATTGTCGTCGCGGATTCTTGCACATCGAGCACCCCGCCGCCGGCATTGACCAAGGTCACCTTGTTGATGGTCCCCGACGTGGTGGTTCGCAGTTGCAGCGTTCCGCGCGACGTGGCGTCGCCAAAGGTCAAAGTGCCCGTGTTGGTAATCGCCGAGTCGGTGCTAATTGTACCGTCAACGATGTTCAAGCCGCCGGTAGTATTCAACGCGGATCCGGTAATCGTGACCGTACCCGCGGTTGTTTTATTCACCGCCGTGCTGCCGGCAAATGCGCTAGGCCCATTAATGGTGCCAGAAGTAAACTCGTTGGCGATGGTGCCGTCGAGCGTTGCCCCAGCGGTTAAGTTGAGAATACCGCCGTTGACATTGATGCCGCCAAGGTTTTCACCCTCGGTCCAATTCACCGTTCCACCCGTGTTGATGGTAACGTAGGTGGTACCTGGCAAATTCGCATTCCCGGCAGGTCCGAAAAAGTCGAATGTTCCGCCGTTATTTACAACGATCGAAGTCGCGTTGAAATTATGCGTTCCCGAAAGATTCGCCAGTCGCAACGTTCCGGCATTGACCGTCAATGTGCCAGTAAAGCCCGAGCTGTTGGACGAAAGGATGGTCATCCCCGCGCCGTTCTTGATCAGTTCGCCGGTGCCGGAAATGACGTTGGTTAGCGTCGTATCGTCCGAGCGATTGAACTCGAGGTTGCCATCGAGATTGACAACGATATCCCCGCTGCCCAGAGAACCAGAGGTGCCGCCATTTCCCAAAGACAAAGTGCCAGTGTTGATGGTGGTGACACCCGTGTTGGTGTTGTTGGTCAAGATGGTTGCGTTGCCGGTTCCATTCTTGATAATCCCACCGAAGCCGCCGAGCGAGCCGGTGCCGGAGATCGAGTAATTCTGAGTGTTATTGTCGAACGTTACCTGATTAGGATTGGCTAGCGTGTTCAGAACGACATTGGTATTGCCGGTGGCTGAATCATCAAAGACAACCGTATCACCGATGCTGTCAGGTTGGAGGTATGTCGTCGCAGCATTGTCCGAATTTTGCTTCCAGTTCGACGTGGTGTTGATATCCCACGCGGCCGAGACATTGCCGTTCCACTTGATGAAATCCACGGCAGTGATATTCAGTTCCACTTGAGTTGCCGAGGTGTTGTCAACCAAAGCACCGACCACACGCGGCGGCAATACCAAGTTCACCCCGGTCAATCCGGTGCCGCCTAAAGCGGTGTCGTAATCAAGCAACGGAATCGTGCCGATCGGGAGGAGATTTAACGATGTGATCGTTAGCTTGCTGCCACTGTTGAGATTTGCACCGCCATTCGTCGTCACCGATAAAGGCGCACTGGTAGGCGAAGTCGTGACGTCGAACTGCAAATTCCCACCGCTGGCAACGTTCAATCCAGCGAAAATCGCTTGACCCGATGTTGGAGCCTCGAATGTGGCGATATTACTAACCGCCACATTGGTGGTCGCGGTCAAGGCCGTGGCGTTGACGGCCAAGGAACCTTGGCCGACGGTAATGTTGCCGGTGTAGGTGTTCGCCGCGCCGGTCAAAGCCAATCGTCCCACACCGGACTTGGTCAAGTTCCCGCCGCCCGAGACAATGCCCGAGAGTGTCACCGTGGTCGCGGCTTGGGTGACATCAACGACACCTTCGCCATTCAAGACTACCGGCTTGGAGGAGCTGAACGACGCGGTGTGCGTTAGTTGCAGGGTGCCGGTTGACGCTCCGGTGCCGAGGCTCAGATCCCCGGTATTCGTGATCGCCCCATTGGTGCTGAGCGTGCCTTCTTGGATATCAAGACCGCCGGTGTTGTTCAAACCAGCACCTGTGACCATGACGGTATCGGGGGTGGATTTGACAATTTTTCCACCGCCGCCGATCGTATTATTAAGTGGGGCGGTCACGGTGCCGCTGGTCCACTGGCTCTCGATCGCGGCAGCGGTGTTTGTGTTGCCGCGGATCAAATTCAACGTTCCGCCGTTGAGATTAATCCCGCCAAAGTCTTCGCCCACGTACCAATCAGCCACGCCTCCAGCGTCGATTGTGAGCACGGTGTTAGCGGGAAGATCGGGATTTTCGCCCGTTAGTACGACCGTCTGACCGAATTGGAAGCGGGCGCCATCGCGGACATTGATGGCAACGGCATTCAGGTCGCCGGCAGTCGGAGCGGCGGCTGATCCTTGCAGGATGACGGAACCGTCGAGAATTTCCAGCGTGCCGGTGTAGCTGGTGGTTCCCATGATTTCCCAAGTGCCGTCGCCGGTCTTGGTAATCTGCTGATTTCCGGCGGTCGCCCCGGTGACCGAGAACGTGCCGCCCATTGGGACGTCGATCGTGCCGCCGCCCGTATTGAAAGTCAGTCCGCGAGCGGAGCTAACCGATGTTCCCGTGGTTCCCAAGGTGGCCCCGTTGGTCATCGTGATTGTGCCGGTTGCCCCCAGGGCATTGTCGACCGACATCGTGGTCGTTCCGCCGCTGAGTGTCACCGCGTTGATCGTGTTGGCCGCATCGACATTCAGCGTTCCGCCGGAGTTGGTCAACCCGGCCGTCATGATGTTCGGGCCGTTCAAGGTCATGCTGCCGCTGCTCAAAGTGACCGGCTGGTTGAAGGTGCTCCCCGTGCCGCCGATCACCGCGCTGCCGCCATTGACCGTGAGCGAGCCGTCCAGTGTGTTGGTGCCGCTCAGGTTGAGCGTTCCACTGTTAACCGTGAAGGCTCCGACCAGGGCATTGTTGCCTGACAAGGTCAAGGTTCCGCCATTGACGGTCGTCGGACCTTGATAGTCGTTATTCGTACCAATCGAAACCGTGCCGGCACCTGACTTGGTCAAACCCGTGGGGCCGCTAATTTTGCCGGTCCCCGCGATGCTGTAATTCAGCGTTTCATTGGAGAAGGCCAAGCCTGCTGGTGAAACTGCCGTATCAAGCGTGATCGTCGTCGAGCCGGTAGCCGAATCGTCGAAGGTCACGTCATCGCCAGGCACCGAATCTTGCAAGTAAGTTGTCGCGGTTCCGGCGGTGGTGAGCTTCCAGTTCTGGGTCGTGTTGATGTCCCACGCGCCCGTGGTCGCCCCGGTCCACTTGACGGTGTCAACGCCGGTGACATTGAGATTGATCAACGTATTAACCGTGTCGTGAATCAAAGTGCCAAGTGTTCGCGGCGGCAAGGCCAGCGATAATCCGGCGAAGCCCGTGCCGCCGATTGTGCCGTCATAATCAATCAAGGGGTAAGTCCCCAACGGTGTGGCGCCTACCAACGAGATCGACAGAGGGCTTGTGCCGTTGACCGTGAAACCGTTGGTCGTAATGACGTTTAGCAAGGGGCTGGTCACGGTTCCGTCAAGGCCCAGTTGCAATGTGCCGCCAGTGGCCGACCCGAGTGTGAGGGTCGAAAGGGTATCGGCGACCGTCGTCATTTTGACAGCAGTTGCTCCGTCAGCCACCGATAGGTCGTTGCCCGAGCCAATCGATCCGCTGCTGAAGCTCAGTGTGCCCGCCGAGACCGTGATAGGCCCAACGAAGGAATTGGTTCCGGTGAGCCGCAATTCGCCTGGCCCTGTTTTGGTCAAAGGGCTAGGGGAGTTGGTGGAAAGAATATTCCCCGACCAAGTTTTGATGGCGGACGCACTTTGCACATCAATCGTGCCGCCAGCGGAATCGAGAAACATATTCTTGGCAACCGTTTCCGCTTGTGCCCCGCGGAACTGGATTGTTCCCGAGGTCGTCGGTGTGGAAAGGAAAACGGAACCAGTGCCGCTGAAGCTAGCATCGGTGCTCAGCGTTCCTTCATGGATATTCATCGGCCCAGTGGCGCTGATGTCGGTGTTCGTGAGGGTGACGATCCCGGTCGTTTGTTTTTGGAATGTTCCCGAAGCGGAGACATTCAACGTGCGCGGGGCATCAATGCCGGTGATTGCACCCGACTCGATCAATCCCAAGCTACCGGCGAGGTTCGGCCCCCCGCCGCGGATGTTCACTGTTCCGCCCTTGAGGACGACGCCGCCAAGATCCTCGCCAATGTACCAGTCAGCGATACCGCCGGTCTCGACGGTGACATAGGTGCTATTGGGAAAGTCGGGATTCTCGCCGGCGATCGGAGTGGAGGCTCCGAATTGGAATGCCGCACCGTCCCGCACGATGATCGAAGAAGCGTTGAGATTTCCGCTCGAGACGATGCCTGCGCCTGGGTCACTCAAAATCACACGGCCAGCCGCAATATCAATTGTACCCGTGAACGAACTGGTACCCGAGGTGATCGTCAGTGTTCCGCTGCCGGTCTTATTGACGGTCCCGGTTCCCGAGGTGATTCCGTTGAGGGTGAAAACTTCGCTTCCAGTAACCTCGATCGTGCCGTCGGAAAAGTCAAAGTCTTTGCTTGCGGCTTGAGTCGTGGGAACGCGTAGTGTCCCTCCGCCTGTCATCGCCACGGTTCCGAAAGTGCCTAGCGCGTCAGCCGCACCCGATTCGATCACCCCGCCGCCCAGAGCGACACTCGTAAAATTGTTGGCCGAATTCAGGACCACGGTGCCGGCATTGGACTTGGTCAGGCCCAGATTGATCGATCCGCCGCTCAGGGTGTAGGTTCCGCTGTTATGGCTCACCACGGTAGCCGCGGGGATCACCCCGGCTGCATCAACAGTGATCGAGACTGGCGAAGCGGCGTCTTGCGACAGCAAAATCGTATCGCCCGTCCGGAACGGGGCCGCGACATTCAAAGGATCTAGCCAGGGCGTATTGCCGGAAGTCGTATCAAGTGTGCCAGTAGTATTCGCCGCATTCCAGATCAGGTTTTGCAAACCCGTATTGGTCGTGTAATAGGCGGTGAACACCGGCCGATTGGCGGCTGTGGCGTTATTGCTTGAAGAGTATGACCAGCCGTCCGTTCCGCTTTCATGGCTGATCAACCAGCCCAAATTTTCTGTGTTGGGATCACCTTGTGCCGACCAAAACGCGACAGATGAAGTGACATCAAAGTTTACCGGAGCCCCTTGAGTGCCGCCGGCGCTGCGGACACTTTCGGCCGTGGCATTAGTATCGATACCGACTTGCACCCCGTCCCCTCCGAAGGAGTTCGACCAGACGGCCGTGGCTGGGGTAAAACCGGTCGTGAGCCGGTACATCCCGATAGGATTTCCAGACTGGTCGTTGCCGCCGGTTCCCGTCCTGACTTGATAGAAGGCCCCGAGGATCGTCGCCCCGGCGGGAATTTGATTCGCCCCGGCACCAAACAGGTTGTCCACACGGACCAAACCTTGACGCCAACTCGAATCTTGAAAAATGCTCGCACCGCCATCAATAGCGATCGCCGTGGCAGTATTTGCCGACGTAGCTGAAGCGGAACGGATGTCGGTATCAACGATCGAGTCTTGTGCGCTGTAGGTAACAGTTTGGGCTGCAAGCGGAGCAGCGCCGAGCGAGAAAATCATGAGCCCCGCAGTGAGTGGCGAGATGCCGAACAGTTGGTCGGCGATCATACGGCTTAACGAGGAACGTTGTTTTTTTTGCATCGTGTGGGCAACCCTAAAATGACAAGGAGTGTCGGAAAGAGGTTGCAAGATAGCGGGCGATTGCAAAGGCCCGATGATGCTTGTTTGAGAACTATGTAAAAATCGCGCTAGATTCCTCACATAAAGACTCGGACAAATTGATGTGATTTAGAGCGGCGCGAAACCGCAGTAAGCTAGGTAGTTTGCGCAGAGTTAATGTCTGAATGAAGTTCGAATAAGATTTGGCCGTTGTGTTAGAAAACAAATCAAATCCAAATACGGCGCAGATATTTTCAAAACAACCAAGCGATAGATTCTGATGCAAGGCAGTATTTTTGTTTCTCGCCGACTTCTGCCAGCGGTTTTTGATCAGTGCTTCTGACGCTGACACCGCTGTGATCCTTTCACTGGATGATTGCTATGAAATTGCCCCTGTTTCGCTCGAGATGGAATGGTTTTACCTTGGTTGAATTGTTGGTCGTCATCGCGATTATTGGCATTTTGGTGGCGTTGTTGTTGCCAGCGATCCAATCTGCCCGCGAATCGGCGCGGAAGAACAGTTGCCAAAACAACATGCGCCAGATCGGCATCGCGTCGCAAAATTATGTCGACTCGAACAAGGCACTGCCGCCGGGATACACCACTTCCCCGGCCTCGAATTTCAACACCTACATCTTGCCCTATATCGAAGAGACTACAGCGGCGAAGAGCTACGATTTCAAATACAACTGGAATCACGCCAACAACAAAAAAGCCACCGAAGTCGAAATTAGCACTTACGTTTGTCCGTCGGTACCCGACTCGGACCGGCAATGGTGCGGAGATTATAGCGTTTGCACTAGCGTCACGGCCCAAGCGATCAACGAATTGATCAACAAGGGGCTGATCAAGCCGTATTCTCCAGTCAAATCCATTCCGGGAGCCTTGCGCAACAAAGCCACGCCGTTGCGTTTGATCAGTGATGGCCTCTCCAAGACGTTTATGCTTTTTGAAGACGCCGGCCGACCTTATGGCTACACCGCCAACGGGCCGCAGAACAACAATATCAGTAGTAGTCCGATTAGCGGTTGGCGTTGGGCGGATCATGAAAACTATTGGGTCGTCCACGAAGTGCCGATGATCAACAAGACCAACAACAATGAAATTTGGGGATTTCACAAAGGAGGCTGCACGGTACTACGCTGCGATTCGTCTGTCCAGTATTTGGATGAGACCATCGATCCCCAATCGTTTATTGCCTATTTCTCGGCCAACAGCGGCGATTTTCCGAAAGAGTAATTTATTCTTCGGATGTGCGTGAAAAACTTTGGACTGCGCATGAAAAAGGCTCCGGATATCTCCGGAGCCTTTTTTCGTATTCAATAGTTGCGCGTCGTTCATCCGGGGACTCACGTCCCCGGCTCAGGCTGGACTTCGCGTCGCGTTAATTCCACCACCAGGTTTTGCCGCGTGCCGCGAGCGACTTGGTCTTGGCTTCGCCGGCCTTGGCGCTGGCTTCGTCCTTTTGCACGAACTGCCACGGCTGCATTTCGACGCCGCCCGAGGCGGTAATGATCCAACTGCCGCCCTTCTTGATGAAGCTCGACACCGACGGGACTTGGCTTGGGACGGCGAATTTGGCGTGCGGCAGGGCCTGGGCATTGAGCAGCACATCGAGCTTCAGATCGCATTTGTCCAACATCGACGTCTTCTGGATTAACGCGGCAAATACCGCCAGATCCATGCAGTTCTGCAACTCGGCAAACACCGGTTCGGCGATTGCCAGCTTCTCGTAGTTAGCCGTCATCGACTCGGCCCAGCGAGCCGAGCTATTGGTCGCTTTGCCGACTTTGCGTTGGCCATCGGCGGCGAATTGATCTTCGGCGCTCATGCACTTCACGCCAACGCCGCGGAGTTCGTACGCGAGGCCGTCTTCGCTCTTGCCCAGCGCGTCATATTGCGGCGAGAGCCACCAGCGCGGGTAAATGCTTTCCCGCGGAGCGACCATGTCGAGGTAACTGACAAAACCCTTCACCGGCGAGGGGTCGAGCTTCATTCCGAGCCGTTTCATCCGATAATCAGCGGCGACCAGCACCTGTGCAAAGTGACTATCACCCGGCACGCCGGTGACGGTGATCTCTTGCATGCCGAGGAGTTCTTCTTGTTTGGCCGCAATCGGTTGGGGGTTCTGAATGCTCTTCAACGTGCCGACGTACTGCGCGACCTTTTGCAGGCCTTCCTTGGTCGGATCGATCGAGCAAGTAATCCCGCCGTTGCGAGCTTGGTCGATCGCACGGAGAGCAACCATCAGGTCATCGAGCTGCATCACCGGCCGGAGAGACTTCACCCCGACGAGGTTTCCTTCGGGCGTGACTTTCCAGCCTTCGGCAGGTCCGGCGATGACGATGTCTTTGTTCGCCGGATCGGCAAAAACATATTGAATGCGTTGCAAGCCAGCGAGGGCCAAGACTTCGGTCGGCAGTGGCTTGTTTTGTTGCTGGTGCTCGGCGATCGTCTCTTGCAATTGACGCAGCGAGACCATGCGCAGCGACGTCGGCGTTTGCAAATCGGCCGGCACCGTGCCGAGAGCCTTGGCGCGGAGTTCGGCAAGATCCTTGCGCGCGGCGGGGTCGAGGTTTTTCAGCACGCCCGACGGATCAATCGAGACACCGCCAACAGATCGCTGATTGTTGAAGCCACCACCGTTATTGATTTGGGCGTGGCTTTCTGGGGCAGTAGCAACGCAGAGTCCAAGGAAGAACAATGCAGAAAAAAACTTGCCCATGGTAGACAACATGATTGCGCTCTCCGTCCGAGTTGAATAGGTGGTTGCTCGCCCACGAGCTGGACTAAAGCGTGATTCAAAGCAGTTCCGGATGCATAAAATCACGCAATAGATATCAGATAAGGTAAGTTCAGTCTAATTGCGAGTTGGGGAATCCGCAACAAATTTTCACGCGCCGAGAGCAGTTCAAAATCTAGCAAAAGAGCGAATAAATTCAGGATAATCGTTAAAATACGTCGTTTCGAGCGGGTTCGGCGTTCGCGCCAAGCGTCGTAATGATTAGGCTATCGTCGTACTTTAACGGGAAGGCGATTTCTGCTCATTACTGGCAATCAACCTTGTATACCCTCGGTCGAACACTGCAATTCTTGGGTCTCATGGTCCCCCCAATCTCGTTGGTGAGTTTGGGCGATCAGCCTGTTTATCTCTTTGCCTCGCTAGGATTTGCGGTGTCGCTGTTCTTGCTGGGGCGCTACCTCGAAGGTTACGCCCCGCGCTGACGTTATTACGCTGTTTCATGGCTGAACAACAATTTACCGGTGATTCAAGCCCCTGGGCTCCGCTCCGTTTTGAGCCGGTCCTGAAGCGCTATCTTTGGGGCGGCCGCCGCTTGGGCGAAATGTTCTCCAAAGCGATCGGTCCGGAAAGGGACTACGCCGAAAGTTGGGAGCTTGTCGACCGCGAACCAGAACAGAGTCGCGTGCTCGCTGGCCCTTTGGCAGGGAAAACATTGCGCGAACTGTTGCGCGACTATCCACAAGAGATGTTCGGCCGCCATGCGCCGCTGCCGCGCTTTCCCTTGCTCGTCAAATTGCTCGATGCAGCGCAATTGCTCTCGGTCCAGGTTCATCCCAACGACGCACAAGCCGCGCGGATGACGCCGCCGGACCTGGGCAAGACCGAAGTCTGGCACGTCTTGGCCGCGCAACCCGGCAGCAAACTCTACGCAGGTCTAAAGCACGGCATCGATCGCGCACAGTTGGAGCATGCTCTGCGCAACGGGCAAGTCGAACCCTGGTTGCATGCGCTCGAACCGCGCGTGGGCGATACGATTTTTATTCCGCCCGGCACCGTTCACGCGCTCGGCGCCGGTGTGGTCATTGCCGAGTTTCAGCAATCGAGCGATGTGACCCTGCGGCTGTTTGATTGGAACCGTGTAGGCGCTGATGGCAAGCCGCGCCCGCTGCACATCGACGCGGCGATGCAGATTATCAATTTTTCGTTTGGTCCGCTGAAGGCATTGCCGGCCGCGGCGACTCCCGCTTTGGCAGCAGACTCCGCTGCGACGCAAGAGCTAGTCGTCTGCGAAAAGTTTGTGCTCAAACGCCACACCTTTCGCGGCCGCTGGTCTTGGGCCAATGACGGGCGGTTTCGCATTCTGATGGTCATTGAGGGAACAGCGCGAGTGGCCAATGATCCAGCGAATACGCCCTGCGGAACAGGGACAACGCTTTTGATACCCGCGGCACTGGAACATGTGGAATTGCACACCGAAGCAACAGCCACGGTACTCGAATGCTACCTTCCTTAATGCACTCGTGGATAGAAGCGTTGCTAGCGCGATAATTTCCCTTTGCTAGCGTTCTTTTCGCTCTAACCTTCTCTTTCATCGTAACGTATCATTCTTGCCGCTGCCGCGAACGCGCAGGCAGCCCGAGTTGCAGAATCAACATGGATGACGACGTATGCCCTCACTTCGCGGCGCGATGCTTTGCCTGCTGACATGCAGTTTCTTCGGCTGCAACACAGGCACACGTTATCCCAGGTTCGACCCTGCGGCCAATGTGGGTCTCCCGCCGAATGCTTCTCGCGACGATGTGCTCGAAAGAGAGCGTCAACAAGCGGTTCGTTTTGATCCGTATCCCGACAACGATATCGGACCAAAAATCGATGGCGGACGCCCGATCGGTTACGGCCAACAACTGCCGGAAGCGGTCCGTGGACGCTGGGTGCGGCAGGGGCCATGATTTTTAGCCCCCGGTCAATGACCGGGGGAGTTGATCGTGGCGCGTAGACATGCTTCGAGATATGTGAGACGTTGATTCTCCGAATAGGAAGATCAACTTCGCGCAACGAGTGATTCCCCCCGTCATTGACGGGGGGCTAATGGGGACAGCGCTTCGTCCTACGCTTTTTTCTTCTTCGCCAATTTATCGCGCAATTTCGCCGCGAGTTCATATTGTTCCTGCGCCACGGCTTCGTCGAGTTGTTCCTGCAGCGTGCGATCGACGCGGAAATGTTTGCGCAGGCTTTCCTTGAGCTCATTCAACCGGACGACGAACTCGTCTTCTTCGTATTTTTCCTCGGCCTCGTATTCGGCGTAGATTTTTTTGAACTGGGTCAGGCCGCGATTCAATTCGGCGATCGCCGCTTCGGCTCCTTCGTCGTCAAGCATCGCAAAGACCGATGCCTGGACGCGATGAAAGAGCACGAACGGGCGATATTGTTCGTGGCCGATCGTCCAATCGTCGTCGGGCGAGTGCTCTTTGACGAAATCCATGAACGCCAGCGTGTGGTCGGCATCGCTTACTGCGCGGCGAAACTCGCGCAGCGAGAGCCAACTGATGCGGCGCTGATAAAATTGCGCGAACTCTTGGTCCGCTTGCTGGCATTGCTCTGGAGACATCGTAAATGCGTCGCCCTGGTCCAGCGATTCGCGGATCAGATAATCGAAGTACGTCTTCTCGCCATGCGGCCGTTGCCCATCCGGCCGGTCGGTCAGTTCCATCTGCAAGATGCCCAGATCGATCCGCATTTGCACAATTTGCCGGCCGTCGGAACCCTTGATGATCCGGGCCAGCACCTCGTCGGGACGGTACGGCCAGTCGCGGAGCAAAGTGTCCAGGTCACGTCGTTTCGGCATTCGATCATCCTCGCAAATGTATTCGAGCGGCTTTCGGCGGTCTCAAGCTGTCGATCCCTATGGCTGGCTAACCTCTCTCAGTCTCTCTTCAATCATAGTTAAGTCATGCCACAGAGCCTAGTCAATCCAGCGAACCATCAAGGCATAGATCGCCTAGCGGTGCTTTTTTCTAATGCCAGTTCTACGATGAATAGGATAAAATAGATCGTGGCGCGGGGCGAGGAGTTTCTTCCTGCGCCGCGTGAAGGCTGGCGGACTAAGTTCGATGCACAAAGGAGTCAGCGCATGGGAACAATGCGACGCGAGGAGCAAATCGCCGAGGCCGAGGAAATGCTCGGCGAGAGCTTGGACAAACGCGGGTTTGTCAAAAGTCTGTTTTTTGGCAACTACGCAGCCGACACGCTGCCTCAGTATCCCGTCGCGGCGCTGCACGATCCGGCGACGACGAAGATGGCCGACGAATTGCGCGTGTATTGCAAGTCGTCGATCGACCCTGTCGCGATCGATCGCGACGCACGCATCCCCGACAGCGTAATCCAGGGACTGGGACAATTAGGCGTCCTCGGGGCCTGCTTGCCGCGCGATTGCGGCGGCCGCGCGTTAAGCCAGACGAACTATTGCAAGATTCTCGAAGTCCTCGGCGGACACTGCGCCAGTACCGCGCTCTTCGTCAACGCGCATCACTCCATCGGTCCCCGCGCGATCGTGCTTTTTGGCACCGACGAGCAAAAGAAAACGTATCTGCCCAAGCTCGCCAGCGGCGAATGGATTAGTGCTTTTGCCCTCACGGAAACCGAAGCCGGCAGCGACGCGGGCAATGTGCAGACGACGGCCACACCGACACCCGACGGCGAGGGCTTTATCGTCAACGGGACCAAACGCTGGATCACCAATGGCGGCATTGCGCAGGTTCTAACGTTGATCGCGCGGACGCCGGCACCAGCGAATGGCAGCACGCGCGCTTCGAGCAAACCGACGGCGTTTTTGGTGACGCCCGACATGCCGGGGTTCAAGGTCCTCGAAGAACGGATGCCCAAGTGCGGCGTGCGCGGCACGGCGACGGCTCGCTTGGCCTTTGAGAACATGTACGTGCCGCGCAAGAACATTCTCGGCCAGTTAGGCAAAGGGCTCAAGGTCGCGCTCACCGTGCTCGACTTTGGCCGGACGACCTTCGGGGCGAGTTGCACCGGCACGGCGAAGTACTGCCTGCAACAAGCGGCCGCGCAAGCCAACAACCGCGTCCAGTTTGGTCAGCGAATCGGCGAGTTTGAACTGGTCAAGGATAAGCTCGCGCGCATGGCCGCCGGAATCTTCGCGATGGAATCGTGTACATACCAAACCGCCGCCCTCATCGACGCCGGCAGCGACGACTACATGCTCGAAACGGCGATCCTCAAGGTCATGGCTACTGACATGCTCTGGACGATTGTCAACGATACGTTCCAGATCTACGGCGGCAAGGCCTACTTCACCGATGAACCGTACGAACGGATCATGCGCGACGCCCGCATCAACATGATCGGCGAAGGAGCCAACGACGTGCTCAAGGCGTTTGTCGCGCTTGTCGGCATGCGCGATGTCGGGCTGCATCTGCAAGGCATCCTGCAGTCTCTCAAGCACCCGTTGAAAAACTTTGGCCGGCTAACCAGCTTCGCCGGGAAACGACTCGAATCATTGTTCCGCGCCCCGGAAGTGCCAATCCGCAATCAGCAACTCCTCGGCGAAGCCGAAGCGTTGTCGCAAGCGACGGCGCTGTTCGGTTCGTACGTCGAAAAGCTCCTGGCCAAGTACAAAGAAGGGATCGTCGATCGCCAGTATCATGCGGGCCGCATCGCCGATGCGGCAATCGAGTTGTACAGCAGTGCCTGCATGCTCCGCCGACTCGACTCGATCTTCGACCAGCATCCCGAAGGAAGCCGCGAGCGCATCGACGCCTATCGAACCGGCAGTTTCGCCATGAAACTCAGCGACCGGAAACTTCGCCGGGCGCTAGCAGATCTCTGGGACAACGACGACGACGATTCGAACGACGTGGCGAATGCAGCGCTGGGCTGGGAGAAACATTAGCAGCCCGACGCGTCAGCGAGGGAGTGTCAATGAAAGCCCGAGGCGTTAGCCAGGGAGAGCAGAAATGAATCCCAGTGAGTCCGTAACTCATTCCGACCCCGAGATTTTAGGTGGCTCACCTGTCTTCGTCGGAACGCGTGTGCCAGTGAGAATTTTTTGGGAATATTTGGAGGCTGGCGATTCGCTTGAAAAGTTTTTAGATCACTTTCCTACAGTCTCGCGTGTTCAGGCTCTTGCTGTACTGACAAAAGAATCTCGCCCTGGTTAACGCCTTTTGAAGTTGCGCTATTCGATGCTGACAAGTATAAAGCCCGAATAATGACGTGATCGCTCCTTTGAAGAAATTGGTTTGGCCCCCTCCCCGCAGTGTTACTTGGGGAGGGGTGATTGTGAGACGCAGGGCTTTCCCTACAGAAAATACTACGCACGGAATGATTCAAAATGCAAAACGTCTTGCAACTCGCCAAGAACCCCCTCCCTAACCCTCCCCGCAACAATACTGTTCGGCACAAGATTTGGCGATGGCTTGAGCTAGTATAGGTTCTCGGCGGCTGGAGCTGGAGTGCTCAATCTAGGGTAGAAGGCCTGCCTGTGGAAGCTGACAGCGCG
>JBGSSS010000129.1:0-23504 GCA_041736895.1 Pirellulales bacterium | reverse complement strand
CACCAACGACGACAACCGTCGTCATTGGGCGAACGCCGATGGGCTATCGGCGAACTCGGCCAATAGTCCTGAGGTCCGACGGACCTTGCGGAATCGGGCACGCTACGAAGTCTCCAACAACAGTTACGCCCGCGGGATTGTGTTGACGCTGGCCCACGATGTGGTCGGCACCGGTCCTCGATTGCAAATGCTCACGAGCAATCCTGAAGCCAATCGACGGATTGAACAAGAATTTTCTCGCTGGTCGAAAGCCGTCGGTCTCGCGGCGCTGCTCCGCACGATGCGGATGGCCCGCGCCACCGATGGCGAAGCATTCGCCGTATTAACAAGCAACGAACGCGTCGCTTCAGAGATTCAACTAGATTTAAGACTCGTCGAAGCAGATCAGGTCTGCACGCCTGATTTGAATCTTCGCACCGCGAACTCTGTCGATGGAATTGTTTTTGATCAAGCGGGGAACCCGAACGAATACCACGTCCTCCGCAAACACCCTGGCGAATCGGCCTTGGGTCTGAATCGTGATTATGACCGCATCCCAGCAAGCAATGTCCTGCATTGGTACCGCGCTGATCGGCCGGGCCAAGCCCGCGGCATTCCCGACATCATGCCGGCGCTTCCGCTATTTGCGCAGTTGCGGCGATTCACCTTAGCGGTGCTCGCCGCCGCCGAAACGGCGGCCGACTTCGCCGGTATCCTGTACACCGATGCGCCGGCCAACGGCGAAGCCGACGCGGCCGAACCGTTCGAACCGATCCAACTCGAAAAACGCGCGCTCGTTACCATGCCCGGCGGCTGGAAGATGAGCCAGATGCAAGCCGAGCAACCGGCCACGACTTACGCCGAGTTCAAACATGAAATCCTGAACGAAATCGCTCGCTGCTTGAACATGCCGTTCAACGTCGCGGCCGGCAATTCGTCGGGCTACAACTACGCCTCCGGCCGCCTCGACCACCAGACTTACTTCAAAGCGATCCGTGTCGAGCAAGCGCACCTCGAGTGTGTCGTTCTTGATCGGTTGCTTGCCGCGTGGTTCGACGAAGCGGTCTTGATCCCCGATCTGCTGCCCGCTGGCATTGGCCCTATCGGTGACTGGTCCCATCAATGGTTTTGGGACGGACACGAGCATGTGGACCCCGCCAAAGAAGCGAATGCCCAAGCGACGCGCCTCGCCAATCACACGACCACGCTGGCCGACGAGTACGCGCGGCGCGGTCAAGACTGGGAAGCCCAACTCCGGCAGCGCGCCAAAGAACTGGCGCTCATGACGGATCTCGGGCTGTCCCTTGCCACACCTGTAAATCAAACCTCTCCCCCTTCGGAGTCTCCGGATGAAGACCTTGCAAAACAACCGGTCGGCGACGACTGAAACGCCCCAACAGTTGCAACTCACGGGCGAAGCGAAATTCGACCTCGAAGCGGCGGCCGAGGGTGCAACCCAGGCCTTACCGCGCTTTCGGATGACGGCCTACACCGGTAGTCCCATGCGGGTTGCTGGCTGGCGGCATCCGGTGATCTTGGATCTGGCCGGTTTGTCGATTCCGTCACAAGCGCGACCGATCCGGTTCGGCCACGATCCACTCTCGGGTGTTGGCCACAGCGATTCGATTCGGATCGAACAGGGGCAGCTGATTGCCGCCGGGATTGTCTCTCGCGATACTGCCGCCGCACGAGAGGTCGTGACAAGTTCCAAGAACGGGTTTCCGTGGCAAGCGTCGGTCGGAGCGAGCGTCGAAGAGTTCGAGTTCATCAAGGAGCAGCAAGCAGTGACCGTCAACGGCAAAGAACACACGGGCCCCTTGAATGTCGTCCGCAAGTCGACCCTCGGGGAAATCAGTTTTGTCGACCTGGGTGCCGACGGCGCAACCAGCGCGAGTGTCGCGGCCCAATCAAATTCTCTCGATTCCCAGGAATCGAGTTCGGGAAGCGATAATACAAACACGAACCTCGCGGCCGGAGTTGCCGAGATTCGCGCCCAAGCGGCGTCTGAACTCGAACGGATCGCGGCTGTACGGCGTCTGTGCGGCGGGCGTTCGCCCGACATCGAAGCCCGGGCGATTCGCGACGGTTGGACCGAGCAACGAACCGAACTCGAATTGCTGCGTCACACGCGTCCCTCCGCGCCGGCGATTCACGCGGTAAATAACGCCGTCACCGGATTAACCCTCGAAGCGGCTTGCTTGCTGACGGCGAAGCACACCGATCTTGAAGCGAGCTTCGACGAGCGAACGCTCGATCAGGCAACGCGCCGTTATCGCGGCGGGATTGGTCTGCAGGAACTGCTGCTGGAAGCGGCGTGGGCGAACGGCTACACGGGTCGGAACTTCCGCGATAGCCGTGAAGTGCTGCGCTTCGCGTTCGGCCAGCACATCGAAGCGGGGTTCTCAAGCATCGAATTGGGGGGGATTCTGTCGAACGTCGCCAACAAGTTCTTGCTGGAAGGGTTCTTCTCGGTCGAACGCGTCTGGCGGAATATCTGCGCCGTCCGCACCGTCAGCGACTTTAAGACGGTGACCAGTTACCGCCTGATTGGTGCGGATCAATACGAACAGGTCGCGCCGGGTGGGGAACTCAAGCACGGCACGCTTGGGAACGAATCGTACAGCAACAAGGCCGATACCTACGGCTTGATGCTCGCGATTGATCGCCGTGATCTGATCAACGACGATCTGGGAGCCATCACCACCGTTCCGCGCAAACTCGGTCGCGGATCGGGGCTCAAGATCAACGACGTGTTTTGGACAGCGTTCCTCAACAACTCGGCCTTCTTTTCCGTTGGGAACAAGAATTACGTCACCGGGGTGGATACGGCACTCGGCATCGACGGGCTCACTAAGACCGAAGTTGCCTTCCTCAACCAAGTTGATGGCGATGGCAAACCCGTGGGCATGATGCCGGCGATCCAGCTGGTCCCAACGGGCCTCTCCGCGATGGCGACGCAGCTGCAAAAGTCGTTGGAAATCCGCGACACCACGGCGACGACCAAGTACCCGGTTGCCAACCCACACCAAGGGAAGTTCCGCACCGAAGTCAGCCGCTATCTGGCGAATAGCCAGTACACCGGCAATTCGGCGAAGGCCTGGTATTTGTTGGCCGATCCGAACGACCTGCCGGTGATCGAAGTGGCGTTCCTCAACGGTCAAGAGTCGCCGACCATCGAAACGGCCGAAGCCGATTTCAATGTGCTGGGGATTCAAATGCGCGGCTACCACGATTTTGGTGTGGCTTTGCAAGACCCACGCGGGGGCGTGAAGGCCAAAGGCGAAGCGTAATCCGTCGGTCATTCTTCTTTTTCACAACTCTTGGAGTTTTGCGCATGGCGACGGCAACGTTTATTCAACAGGGGATCGCAATCGACTATCGGCCGACGGTCGATGTGCCGGGCGGGACAGTCGTGGTCCTCAACGACCTGGTCGGCGTGGCGGTCCAGGCAATCGGGGCCAACCAACTCGGCTCGCTGGCGGTCGAAGGCGTGTTCGAGTTCCCCAAGTCGAGCGGGATCGAAATTCTCCAAGGCCAAAACGTCTATTGGGACCCCAACGAAAACTTGGCCGAGAAATGGAACTCGTCGGGAGTTCACCTGTTCCTCGGCAAAGCGGCCGCCGGTTCAGCAACTGGCAAGACCAAGGTCCGCGTTCGCATGAGCCAATAAGGATACTTGGAAAATGGACCTCCTCGAACAATGTTCGCGCTGGCTCAATTCGCAGCGGCACACGCACCTGACGCGCGAGATCTCTTATCGGCGCGGCGTCCAGGCGGTAACGCTGCGGGCAACCGTCGGCCGGACCGAGTTCGAATTGGGAGACGGCTTGGGAACGGTCATCGAAACCCAAGTCCGCGATTACTTGATTCGCGTCGAGGACCTTGTGCTCAGCGGTCAACAGACGTTGCCCGAACGTGGGGATCGGATTGAGGAGGCGCAAGATCAACTGACATTCATTTATGAAGTCTTACCGTTGGGCGACGAGCCGGCGTGGCGCTACAGCGATCTGTACCGGCAGACGTTTCGCATCCATACCCGACAGGTTGATTTGGAGGAGTGACATTTGGCCGTCATTGTGGACATCGCCGACGCCGTGGTGAACGACTTGAACGCCACAGACTTCGGCCGACCTCTGACGGCCGTGCGCAGCTACCTGCCGGTGTTTGACCTGAAGGCGATGAAGACGTTGCACGTCACGGTTGTGCCCAAGGCGCTCTCCAACACGGCCTTGGACCGAAACCGAGACACGTTCGAATACCAGATCGATGTGGCGGTGCAGCAAAAAATCGAGCCGACGCTTGCCGCGCTCGATGACCTGCTGACGCTCGTGGAGCAGATCTCGGATCACCTGCGAACGCAGCGGCTGCTCAGCTATCCCGGCGCGCGGTGCACCGAAGTCAAAAACGATCCGGTCTACGCAACCGAGCACTTGGCCGAATGGCGGCAGTTCACGAGTCTCTTGACCCTCACTTATCGTGTCGTTCGCTAACGGAGCATTTTTGATGATGAAGTTTTTGTTTTGCATGCTTCTGATCGCGTTGGCCGCCCAAGCCCAAACGACCGAACCGTCCGATCCGCGCTTGGCCGCTGATCTGCCAACCAAGCAGCGGCAGTGGTTCCGCAACCCTGACGGCAGCTGTGTGCAATGCTCCATCGGCATGTGCGGCATCGACCAAAACGTCCCGGCGGCCGCGACGCTCTTGTGGGATACCGAATACGGTCCGCGCGAGCGGGGCGGTTCGTATCCGTCACGCGTTGCCGAGTACAGCGCACGCCGTGGGATTCGCATCTACAACGTCACCGGCCAGAACACCTGGGATTGGATGAAGTGGGCCGCCGCCAACGGTCGTGGCTGTGCCATTGGCGCGGGGCGCGCTCATTTCCAAACGCTGGTCGGCTACGACCCGCGGACTGAAACATGGTTCGTTTGCAACAACAACTCGCCGCAGCGGATCGACGCCTACGATGATGCGGCGTTTCGGCGGCTCCATCTGGCGAGCGGGCAGTGGGTCGTGATCCTCGATTACCCGCCACATCCCGCGCGGCCGGCTTACGCCCGCTGGTGGTAAATCTTCAAAACGCGATTTTCTTTTTCTTCCTCCGAGGGTAACTCCATGCGATTCATGTTGGGAATGCTGTTGATGCTGGCGATGGGCGTACCGCTCTTCGCCCAAAAACCCGAAGTTGATCGGGCCGAAGTGTTGCGGTTGGGGAACACGGTGCAGCACGTCGACGGCATCCGTAGCGATCCGGCCGACGCGTTCGTCGAGGCGATGAGCCCGCCGGCGAGTGACAACGACAAGTGGTTTATTTCTGTGTTGACGATGCCCGGCTGTCGCGCCTGCACCAAGCTCAAGAACGACTGGCAATCGAACCAATGGTTGCTGGCCTTGGCCGATCCGCAGAATCCGAAACGCTCTTGGGCGCATTACAACGTCTATTCAAGCGAAGACGAAAGTCAGGCGTTTCGGTTCGAGAACATTCAGATCACCGCCTACCCGACGATCCTAGTTCAACCGCCGCGCAACGGCCGCTATGGTGAGCCGACGACCGTTGTGTTCCAAGGAACTTATGGCGGCGACCCCGAAAAACTCGCTCGCCAGATCACCGAGTCCATCCGGCAGTATGTTGCCAAACTGGCCGTCGTCCCTTTGCGCCAAGCACCACGTGTTGTCACTTCCGGAGTAAGTCAAGGCACGATCGGCGTCGATCCACCGTGGGCACCCGTGCCGAAAGTCGAACCCAATCTGCCGAATGTTACGCCGGTTTTTCCGGACGGGCGGCCGTTGATTCCGCCGAATCTGCAGCCAACGCCGCTGCCCAATCAACCGTCGAACGAACCAACAAACGGCACTTGGGGAACAGCGACGACGGTGGCAGCGAGCTCGGTTGTGACCTTGCTTCTGGCGTTAGGAATTCCGTGGGGCTTGAAAACCATTCGGCAGATTCGCTTGGAGCGCGGCCAGACGCCGCTGCTCAACGACGCCCAGTTCCAGCAACTCCTGACAACGCTCGCCGGCCTCGTGACGATCAAGGCCGCGACAAATCAGGTGACGGCTTCTTCCGCCGACTCGGCGCAGAAATCCTCGTCCTAGCGAAAGGCTGGTGGCAAGTCGCGGCCTGGACGCCGCGCTTGCTGCTGGCCGGGATGGTTTTGATTGTACTCCTGCTCTTGCTCCATGCTATTCGGATGATCGTGTCGTTCTTCAGATCGTGAGGATCGAGTGGCGCTCAAGGGAGTACGCGTCAAAACAAAGTTTGAAGCCCAACGCGTCAAGGCGCGAACGCGTGAAGGCAACTTCAAAAGTCTGGGGCATGCGGGGGGCGCGATTCGGTTGACGGCCAAGCGAAGCATTCGCAAACGGAAGAAGGCTAGTGACCCGGGGCAACCTCCGCATACACGCGACGGTCGTCTCCGCAACGCCATCGCCTACGCCGTCGAGAAAGACAAACAGCGCGTCGTGATTGGTCCGCAATACGACAGGGTTGGCACCGCCGGTCGTCCGCACGAATTCGGCGGCAAGTACAAACGTGAAAAATACCCCAAGCGTCCGTTCATGCGACCGGCGCTCGACAAACTCAAGGACCGTCTTCCCCCACTCTGGGCCAACAGCATTCAGTAGGAGATTTTTGCACGATGAGTACGCGATTGGGGATGGATGCGAAACTTTATCGGAACACGGGCAGCTACGGTGCGCCCACGTGGGTCGAGATCCAGAACGTCAAAGACGTGACGCTGAACCTTGAAAAAGGCGAAGCCGACGTGACGACACGGGCCAATCAAGGTTGGCGAGCTACGGTCGGCACGCTCAAAGATGCGAGCATTGACTTTCAGATGGTCTGGGACACCGACGACGCAGGTTTTACCGCCGTGCAGCAGGCGTTTTTTGGCAACACGCCGCTCGAGTTCGCGGTAATGGACGGCCCGATCAGCGATCCGACGACCGAAGGCTTGCGCGCCACGTTTGATGTCTTTAGCTTCACGCGCAATGAAGCGCTCGAAGAAGCGATTTTGGTCGACGTGACGATCAAGCCGACCTACGCCGATAACGCGCCGCAGTGGATCAGCGGCAGCAGCGGTTGGTAATTCGGCGTAGTCAGTCGTTTCAAACTTCTTCGCTACTGATTGAGATCTTGTTCATGAAAAACTTCACTGACAACGCGGGCCGCTCCTGGTCATTGGTGATCAACACCTTGGCGCTCGAACGGGTCGACGCGGCGACCGGCGTCTACTTGACCGAGCTACTCGATGACCAACTTAAAGGCCTCACCGAACTCTTGCGGCGACCGACGCGCTTGGCGCGGGTGCTGTTGGTCCTCGTCGAAGAGCAGTTAGCGGCCAAGCAGATCTCGCCTGAGCAATTCTTGGAAGGGCTCGCCGGTGATGCGCTTGCTCAGGCAACGGACGCGTTCATTGAGGAGCTCGTTGATTTTTTCCCCGACGCCCGGGGCCGCGCCGGGCTGCGGACGCTGCTCGCCAAATTCCGCGAGGTGCGCGAGCTGGCGATCCACGAGGCCGAGACGCGGCTGGAAAAGATCGACGCGGCTTCGGTCGTCAAGAAATCATTCGGCTCCTCTACACGCTCGCCGGCCAAATCGGCGTCGCGCCGCAAGGCTTCTCGCTCCGGCAACTTGACCTGATGGCCGACGGTCGGTCGCGGCAACTGTGGGGCATCGCCGCTAGCCAGATGGCGCTCCTGGCCAATCTTCATCGCGACCCGCATAAGACGCGCAGGTTCGTGCCGCGGGATTTTGATCCACATGCTATTCCTGCGCGCGACACGCCCGTGGAAAAAGTCAGTCTCAAGATTCTCAAAGTAGTGTTTTGTCGATGAGTAATGCCCATGCCGTTCGTGCCGGTCGCGCTTACGTCGAGTTGTTCACCGATGACTCGGCGTTCGTGCGTGGCCTCGACAAGGCGAAGGCCAAGCTCGAATCGTGGGCCGACTCACTAACCAGTCTGGGGAGACGGCTCGGTACGATCGGTCTCGCCCTTGGTACACCGTTATTGTTGTCGGCGAAGCAATTCGCGGACGCCGGGAGTTTGTTGGCGAATGCTGCGGATCGAACTGGAGCAAGCGTGGAGGCGCTCTCGGAACTGGGCTTCGCGGCCGAGCAGTCGGGCAGTGACTTTACGACGCTCGAAGGCTCGCTCCGCAAGATGCAAAAGTATTTGGTTGATGCGGCCGGCGGGGCGAAAGGGGCCAACCAAACGCTTACCGACTTAGGACTGACGGTTGGCCAGCTGGGACGATTGGCACCTGACCGGCAATTTGAACTCCTAGCCGACCGGATCAGTCGCGTTCAGAATCCGGCCAAACGGACCGCTCTGGCGTTGGAATTGTTCGGCAAGTCAGGCGTGCAGCTGTTGCCTTTATTGAATAGTGGCGCAGCGGGGATCAAGGCATTGCGACTGGAAGCGCAACGGCTCGGGTTGACCATGTCCACGACCGATGCGCGGGCCGCCCAAGAATTCGGCGACGCCTTGGATGTGCTCGGCAAAGTGACCAAACGAGCGGTGTTCGAAGTTGGTTCGGCGCTCGCGCCGGCCCTGCTCTCAGCCGCCCGGTTTTTGACGAATGCGGCCAAAGCGGCGGCCGCCTGGATTCGAGAAAACAAGCAACTCGTGACAGTATTACTATATGTCGCTGCCGGCACCCTCGCGGCGGCGGGGGCGTTTTTGACGCTGGGCACAATGCTTCGCGCCGCCAGCGTGGCCGTGGCCGTGTTTCGTGGGACACTCCTGGCGACGGGGGCCATCCTGAATTGGCTCGCGCCCTTGATCGCCGCGCTCGTGAGCCCGACCGGCTTGGTCATTGCCGTCGTCGTCGCTCTGGGCGCGGCACTGCTGCACGTCTCGGGCATCGGCGCAAAGGTCTTCACTTTCCTGGGGAACGTCTTCAAAACCTTGGCCGCCGATGCGGCGCTCGCTTGGCAGGGAATTGCCGACGCCCTGGTCGCGGGCGACCTGGGGCTCGCGGCCAAGATTGCTTGGCTCACGATCAAGCTGGAATGGCAACGCGGTATCGCCTGGATCAGCGAGAAGTGGTCCGACTTCAAGGCGTTCTTTGTTGAATCGTGGGCGGCTGCAACATTCACGTTCGCGCGGTTGTTTGTGCGCATGGCTGCCGGCATTCAATCGATCTGGAGCAATGTCACTTCGGCGCTTGCCAAAGGCTGGGAGCATTTTACGAGCGGTGCCGTCAGTCTGTGGGACAACCTGCAAAACGAACTGAGCCAGGGGATCGTGGATCTCTGGGCCTTAGTCGACGACTCGGTCGATGCCGAGGGGACGAAGCAAACGCTGCAACGCGACCATGAGCGCCAGCAGCAAAAAAACGAGTCGGCCAAGCAAGAGCGCTTGAACCAGATCGAAACCGAGCGCGAATCGCAACAGCAGCAGATCGATGCTGACGAGTCGGGCACGCTCGCCACGCTCGAAGAGGATCGTCAACGGGCGAAGGCTCAGCGGCAACAAGCGCGCGACGCGGATCTCAAAGCAACGGCCGACGAACTCGATGCGGCGAAGGACGAATGGCGCGGCGCGCTCGACGAGGCGGCCAAGAAACGAGCGGCCGTCGAGCAAGGATTGGGACTTCCCAAGCTCGACCAGATCGACACCGACGATCTGGAAACCAACCTCGGCCAGGTCCAAAAGAAACAAGAGACCCAAGGGACGTTCAACCCGGCCGCACTCCGCTACTTCGACAACCACGGTTGGCAAGATCGCACAGCGAAGGCCACCGAGGAAACGGCCAAGAACACCAAACGCCTCGTCCAAGTCACGCTCGATAACAAGTTGGTCTTCGCCTAATGCCGATCACGATTTTTGAAATGTTCGAGTCGGGTCGCTCCACCGAAGGGGACCAGAGCGCGCAGACCGAACTGATTTTTAAAGTGACCGGCACGGAGGACACGGATACGATTCGGGCCCTGGGTTCTTCGCTCTTCCCCACGGATCACGCGGGCAAGAAATTCCAGAACTACACCCTCGACCATTTGGGTGCCGGTGTCTGGGAACTGGTCGGCAAGTATGGTCTCGTCGAGCCCAAAAAGCCGGGCGATTCGGAATACACGTTCGACACCGGCGGTGGCACCCAGCACATCACGCAGTCGTTAGGAACACGGCGCTACGACCTATCGGCCGGGATGCCGGGCCCCGATTTTAAGGGAGCGATCGGCGTCAACGGCGACGATGTGGCGGGCGTCGACATCACGCTCCCCGCGTATCAATTCACCGAACGCCATTATGTGCCGGCCGAGAACGTCACCGGCGCGTACAAAGCGGCCCTGTTCTACGCGACCGGCACGACGAACAACGCTGCTTTCAAGGGGTTCGCACGGGGCGAGGTGCTGTTCCTGGGCGCGAGCGGCGCGCAGCGCGGCGAGGAAGATTGGGAGATCACGTTTCGGTTCGCTGCCAGTCCCAACGTCGAGAACATCAATATTGGGGGAATCACCGTCGCCCTCAAACGCGGCTGGGAATATCTGTGGGTCAAATACGCCGACGCTGACGACGGCGTGTGGTTGACCAAAGAGGCGGTTGCCATCTACGTCGAGCAAGTCTATCCCGAATCCAACTTTGCTAGTTTAGGAATTGGAACCTGATGCCCGGGGATGCGTTCAAAAAAGTGTTGGTTGGTCAGCCGTTCGCGATGCCGGCTGTCCCCGTCATCGAACAGCCGCAAGGAACGCAGTGCAGCAGGCCCTTCAGAATCGCGCCGAATTTGTTCCGCACCAACGTTCCACCGCAGCGGCCATTGAGCTTGAGTTTCGCCTGCACCCGTTTCCAGAGATCGTCGTCGATGATGGCTTTGTGCTCGCCGTCGTAGACTTCCTCCTTGTAACGCAACTTGCCGGCGTAGGTGATGTTCGTCAGCAGGTACCAGAGGCTGTTTCGGTCAAAGGATCGGCCGCCGCGCTGGTTGCCAGTCCTGGTCGTCCAACGTTTCGTGACCCAGCCGCGACGAGTCAATTCGTTGGCAACGGTCACGAGGCTCTCGAAATCGAGATACATCTGGAAGATCTGTCGAATCTGCGAAGCCTCCTCAGGGTTCAGCACAAGCTTCTTATCCACCACGTTGTAGCCCAACAGGGGCAGGCCCCCGACCCATTTTCCCTTGCGCCGCGCCGCGGCAATCTTGTCACGAGTCCGCTCGCTGATCATCTCACGTTCGAACTGGGCGAACGAAAGCAGCACGTTGAGAATCAACCGGCCCATCGACGACGCCGTGTTGAACTGCTGCGTTACCGAGACGAATGAGACTTGGTGCTTTTCAAATGTCTCCATCATCCGGGCGAAGTCGAGCAGCGAGCGGCTAAGCCGATCGACCTTGTAGACCACCACGCAGTCGATGCGTCCAGCCTCGATGTCGGTCATGAGGCGTTTCAGCGCGGGCCGATCCATATTGCCGCCGGTGAACCCACCGTCGTCATAGCGGTTGGCAAGGCAGGTCCAGCCTTCATTGAGCTGACTCTTGATGAACGCCTCGCCCGAGTCGCGTTGGGCGTCGAGCGAGTTGTACTCTTGCTCGAGCCCGTCTTCGGTACTTTTGCGAGTGTAGATGGCGCACCGCATCGTCTGCGACGCGCCGGTCTTCAATTGGTTGCGGGACTTGCTCACTTGGCACCTCCGACCTGCTTCAGGCGGAAGAAGTGATAACCGTTGCAATGCGTGCCGGTGATTTGTTTGGCTACGGCGCTGAGCGACTTGTATTTCTCGCCTTCGAACTCGAAGCCATCGGCCAGGACGTGGACCTCGAGCGCCTTCCGCTTGTAGACGCGAATGATCACGCTGCCGGGAATCGGCACTCGCCGATCACCGTTGGCTGCCACAAGCGGGATGGGCGTTTGAGCTGCTGCCACGGCGGCAGCGGCAACCGCCGCAGGTATTTTCGGGGCCTTGCGCCGCACGTCGGCGTCGTTCACGATTTCTGCCGCGCGTTGGCGTGCGCGTTGGGTGAGGTCCCCTTCGGCCAGCGATTGCATTCGCCAGATGATCCGTTTGACAAGCCAGTCCTTGTGGCGACCGTTCGTCGGTTCGCCGAAGACTTCGGCGTATCGCGCCCGCAGCCCATCGACCGACGCGCGCCGCAGCTCGGCCAGTTCTTTTCCAACGTTCAAGTCCATGCTTTTCTCTCCTTTGGTTTGAGACTTCGGAACCGTTAACCCGTGTGGACACTGAGCACGGTTTCTTCCGAAACCTCAAGGCGTGGGAGCGAAGAATCGTCCGGGTTCTCGCTGTCGTCGGAATCCGGCGTGGCCCGCTGCCGGCGCAGCCTCAAGATGCCGGCCGCAAGAATGCGGGCGATCTCCGCAAGCCTCGACTGATCTGGTCCGCGCGCACCATCAGCGCAGTTGTCCATGGGCGAATCTCCGTGAGAGGCGGATAGATATGGGCCGAACGCGGCCCCCTATTGTTTACCTACCGGTCGGAGACGCCATTTAGCCAACGGGGCCGAGGAAAAATCTGGAATTGGCAATCGATCGGCTTGCCGTCTCCGGGACCAAACGTGTCAATCTGCAATCGCTGTAAGTCACAAATTCACAGGCGGTTACGTCTTGTTGGTAATTTTTAACGACCATACCGATTGTGCTAGCAGTTCCGAAAATGTATATTTTTCCAATCGACCTGAAATACATCAGGTACTAAACACACGGACACTTCCCGCAAGGCGGCAAATCAATGACTGAAGCCCCCAAAAAACGTGGCCGAAAGCCGGTCGAGCAGCTGACCGAAGCGCAGCGCCGCGTGCTGCAGGAACTGCGTGACTTCATGGTCGAGCATGGGTTTCCGCCTTCCACCACGGAACTCGCCAAGCTGCTGGGCGTTTCGACAGCCACCGCGCACGAGCAGGTGGGGCAGTTGGTGAAGAAGGGATTCCTGACGCGGGAAGCCCGCAAAGCACGCGGGCTGCGATTGGCACGTCCGTTGGAAGACGACCATACGCCGGCCGATCTGGTTTCGATTCCGCTCTTGGGAAGTGTGGCTGCCGGTCATCCGATCCTGGCGGAAGAAAACATTCTGAGCGAAGTGATGATCGAGCGGCGTTTGGCAGCCAACGGGCGCTGCTTCGCGCTGCGCATTACGGGCGAAAGCATGCGTGATGCGGGGATCAACGATGGCGATCTGGTCATCGTGCGGCAGCAACCCGTCGCCGAGAACGGCGATATCGTCGTGGCCCAGTTGGCCGGTGACGCCACCGTCAAGCGGTTATCGATCCGTGATCACGTGATCGAACTGCGACCTGAAAATCCTGCGTTCGCGCCTATGCCAATTGGACCGGACGACGATTTACGCATCCTTGGCAAAGTAATTGGCATCAGGCGTTTGTGATGGCGTGGAGGAAAATAGCATGGCACGACAGTTTTCAATTCCGACCGTTCTACGAATGGTCCCCAACGAGCTACTGGCTCAGTTTTTCGCGCGACTGGAACTAGGCGATCTCGGCATCGCGTGGGCTGAACTCGGCGAGCGCGAGATCGATCCGATTCTCAAGGTCATCGGCGAACTGAATCGCACGCAGCAGGACGAGATCGAGGGAGCGCTGCGGAGCGTTTTTGATCTGGCCTGCGAGACCGGCATCGACGCGATCTTTGAAGCGGCGACCAAGTGTGGCGATCTCGACCTGCCCACGGTCATGCCCAAGGAAACAGGCCCCTACGCCAAGGCAATGTGGGCCTGGCTGAATCGGAGCGATTCGTTTGACAAGGCGGTGTTGATTCACCAAGTCGACACTTTGAGTTGGTGGCGCAAGCGTCGCGATATGCCCAAGAAGGCTGCGAACACGAGCCCCACGGCGCTCCGGCGATTAGGCGAAGCGATCTCCGATTTGTTGCTGTGGGAGCAGGGGCGCGGACAGTCTTGCACGGTCGAGCACTTTGCGCGGGCGGACGGTACGAATTACTTCTTCGCGCATCCCGATGATTTCGTGCAAAACGTAACGGCGCACGATGACGACGGAGTTCTGACACCGCGCACGTTTCGCCAGACGTTCGTGATCGTGTTCGCCTACAACGCGGACGATGGAACGCTGGAGCTCTTTGCCCGCGTCGCGGCCAAGCTGAAAACCAAGATCGAGAACCTGTTCGCGCGTGCGATTCTCGATACCGAGCTGGAAACGTGGAAGCCGGAGGCGGCCTACGAACTCGACCACCTTAAGGATCGCAGCTTCGAGTTGGCCACCGACGCGGAAGATCACGTCCGCGTTTACATCCGCAAAATGCGTCTCTCGTTCAAGAACAACGGGCGGCGCATCTGGCTCGAAGTCGAAGATGGCCACGACAATATTCACGACATGATCGCTCAATGTCTCAACCGCGAGCATGCCGCGCTGGAAGATGTCTATGTCACGCTGGTCACGTTTACTTTCGAGTTCTTGGCGCTGGAAGGACGTAAAGCCGGAACGCTCACGTTCGATGTGGTTTGGCCCAGTTCCTGCGGCCTACGAAATCAGCGTCCGGAACGAATTGAGGTTGCCCTGAAATACTTGAAGCGTTGGAACATCGATGGTGGACGAGCCCTTAAATTTGATCTTGAGGCGATTGGAGAGCAATCCGCCGAAGATTACGAAGCTTGAACTCGGCGTTTCCCTGCCGCAGTGTCTCGCGCTCGGCTTGCTGCGCCAGGCCGAGCCGGCGCGCGCACTGCCGTGCCCGGAATGTGATGGCTCGCGACTCCTGACCATCGAATTCATCCAGAACAAGCTCACGAAGAAAAACCACGCCTACATCGCTTGCCCCGAGTGCGGGCCCGTCGAAGTCAGCATCGAGCAGCTCGAGCGCTGGCGTGTTGATCCCGTGGCCGTGGCGAAAGCTGTCTTTCGGCAACTGTTTCCAGCGTTAAATCTGCCTACCGAGATCTTGCCTGGTCGCCTCTGGCGCGTGGGCAAAGTCACCCTGGCCGGCCAACCGCGTGAGATCTTTTTCGCCTGCGGCTATCGGGCGACCGCCGATACGGCGGTGGTCGAAGCACTGCGCGGCCGAACAAAGTCCGTGCTCTTGATGCCCAGCGAGGTTGGTGTTGCTCGGTGGGGCAGCGCTACCGGCAATCTCGTCTTGGCACTGGAGTCTCTGGTAGCCCTGAAGAAAACGGGAATCGAACTCGATGTGGGGCTGCTCGAATCCCGCGCAGCCGATCACTTCGGCACAAAATCCGCCAAGCTCAAGCCGAAGCGCAGGTCGGTTCGTGTGGCCAATATCGAAGCCTTGCAACGAGAGCTCATGGAACACCTCCGCACTGCCCGTGACCACGCGGTCACCAGTCGCGATCTCTCGGGCGAAGCCAAACTCCTGCCGCGGCCCACCAAGGAGGAACTCGGCAAACGGGCGCGGGTGTCGCCCTCGGCTGTCACTCGCTGTTTTAGCGATGCAGCGGGAGCCAACCTGCGGCTGATGTGGGAATGGGCCGCCGATCTGGATCGCATCTTCACTTTCAGGGAGAACTGACCACCGCTTGCACTTTGACCAGTTTGCTGCAAGTGCAAGAACGAAAATCGTCGTCGCAACTCACTGCCTTGGAAGCACTTGTGTTTCCAAGGCATTTTTTTTCGCGCCGCATCTGCAAGACGGCCGGAGGACGTCGCAGCGCCAACGTGGTGCTGCCAGGAACGTCCTTCGCGGAGTCTTGCAATGACCACTGCCGAGCATCTTGGTGGCGACCGCGTGTCGCCGGAACAACCCCTTAACAAATTCGCAAATCGTTTGATCCGCCGCAAAGCGCGGGAGCTGATCACTCGCTTTGGTTTCAGTCCTGCCGATCGCGAGGACATCGAACAAGATCTGCGCCTGTTGCTGCTCCGCCGGTTCGACAAATTCGATCCGTCCGTGGCGCACTACAACGTCTTCGTCACCACGGTTCTCGAACGGTTTACGGCCACGATTATCGAGCACCGGGAGGCCGAGAGTCGCGCCCCCGAACGTAGCGGCGGTTCGCTCAGTCGGCTGATCGACGACGGCGACGGCAATCAGATCGAAAAAGGCTCAACGCTTACGGAGGACCAACATGCTCTCCGGACGGGCGTGAAGTTTCGCAGTGACCAGCAACTGCAAGCCCTCGCCGCCGATGTCGCTGATCTACTCACCGAGCTTCCCCCCGAGGTGATCGACATCTGCCAGCGTCTGAAACGCAGCACGGTCTCTGGAGTCGCGCGGGAATTGGGCATTCCTCAGACTTCGCTCCGTCGTTTACTCCGGCGGCTTCGTCCGCACTTCGATGAACAAGAAATGCGCGATTATTTGTAACCGATTTTGGCTAACTCGCCTTCGCGTCCGGTAGGTAAGCAATAGGGACACATGCGATCAAGGCCAGCAACATGACAACTCAATCAACACCGTCGGGTAGCGCCAATCGCGTTTGTTTGAAGTGCGGGAAGCACTTCTTGTCAGCAGGCCCGGGCAACCGAATCTGCAAGCCTTGCACGCGTTTGAATGCGAAACACGGCTTCATACCAGAAGCCGTGCTCGCCAAGCAACGAGGCTTAAAGCGCCACAACGGTCTCCCCTTGGACGAGACCGCCGACGGTGTTGGGAGCTAGTCGCCCAGCAATTGCCGTAATCGCATCGAGTTTATCCATCGCCTTAACCACAAAAGATGACCGTGAATTCCACAATCCTCCCTACAACCGATGCCGTCCCAGCCAACGACAAAATGACGTTGACCTATTCGGCGCTCAACACGTTTCGCAATTGCCCGCGGAAGTACAAGCACCGCTACCTCGATTGCCTGCGTCCGCGCGAGAAAGCGGATTCGTTGTCATTCGGCAGCGTGATTCATGGTGCTGTGGAACTGTGGTATCGCGGCGTTGGCAATCGGCATCGCATGGCTGCCATGTTGAGCTATCTCGATCTGAGTTTTCCGGCTCGCGCCGGCGACGAACGGGAGAAGGCTCATTGGCATCTGGCCCACGCGATGATGTCGGGCTACGCCGCCTGCTACGAAAGCGAAGATTTCGAGATCGTCGAAATCGAGAAGCCGTTTACCGGCGAGATTCGCAACCCCGACACCGGGCGATTGAGCCAAACCTTCGTGATGTCCGGCAAGGCGGATGCCATCGTCCGCCGCGCTGACGGATTGTATCTGCTGGAGCATAAGACGGCGTCCTCGATTGATGCCAGCTACCTCGACAAACTGTGGACCGATACGCAGATCGCGCTCTACTCGTATTATCTGCGGCAACTCGGCTACCCGATTGTCGGCGTGATCTACAACGTGCTGCTCAAGAGCCGCCTGCAGCAAAAGGTTGGCGAAACCGAGGCGGAGTTCGCCGTCCGCTACGCCGAGCTCGCGGCGAAGAACAAGAACGGCAAGTCGACCGCCAAGCGGCAGTTGCCGGAGACCGACGACGAATATCAGGCTCGCCTCGCCGAATGGTACAGCCGACCGGAAGCCTTCCACCGCGAGCACGTTTATCTCTCGGAAGAGCGGCTCGCCATGCTGCAAGAAGAAGTCTGGGAGATCACGCAGCAATTTCTCGATGCTCGCCGGCGCGGGAAGTGGCTACTGAATACTTCGAACTGCTTCTCGTTCCAGCGCCCCTGTGAGTACTTGCCGTACTGCCAGTCGGGCTTCAATCCGAACATCGTCGACAACCTGTATGAAATCGTGCCGCCGCACGAAGAACTCCAAGCACCCGATTCCGAAGCACCCTCGTTTTGATAGGAGCACCTGATGAGCGTCACGCTGCCAACCCAACGCACCAAACCTGTCATGGAACTGGGTAAACAGACCATTCTGTTGTACTCGGCACCCAAGCTGGGCAAGAGCACCTTCGCCAGTAAGTTTCCCGAGGCCATTTTCTTCGAGTGTGAGCCAGGCCTTAGTCACCTCGAAGTATTCAAGGTCCCAACGTACACGTGGGACGACTTTTTGGCGGCCTGCAAACTCGTCGCGGCAGGTAATCATCCCTTCAAGACCATCGTGATCGACACGGCGGACAACGCCTTCAAGTTCTGCAGCGACTACATCTGCAGCAAGCACAACATCGAATACGAAGGGGACATGGGGCATGGCAAGGGTTGGGCCCTCGTCAAGAACGAATGGCACCGCGTACTGACGCGTCTGGCCAGTTTGCCCTACGGCCTCGTCCTGATCTCGCACGCCCAGGACAAGACCATCGAAACGCGCACGGGCGAGTTCACCAAGACGCAGCCGAGCCTGCCGGATCGGGCCCGCAATGTGGTGCTCGGCCTCGTCGACATGATCCTGTACTGCGAAGCGATCCCGCGCAAAGACGCGACTGGCAACGTCACCATCGAACGAGTGATGCGCACCAAGCCGCATCCGACCTACGAAGCCGGCGACCGCACCGGCCGCCTGCCGGAGATCTTGCCACTGGAATACGACGCCTTCGTGAACGCCTTCACCTCCGCCGCACCTGGAAACACTCCCGGCAAGGGCACGGCGGAACGCACCAAGCCGGGAAGCACCACCGAGGAGAAGAACCGCAAATGAGCACCACTCACGAACCCGATGATTTTGAACCTGTGCCGTCCCGCGACGTGGATCTGTCCGCCTACGACGACGATTTTGCGTCGGCCGAATCGCCGGCTCACGACGAAGTGCCGGACGGCAAGTACCAGGTCCGCATTCACGGCGTGCGGCTCGACCGCAGCCAGAAGGGCGACCCGATGATCAAGTGGGACTTGGTCGTCATCGCCGGCAGCCAAGCCAATCGCCACATCTTCAAGAACTCCGTGATCACGCCGGCGGCGTTGCCGTTCGTGAAGGGGGATTTGAAGACCCTGGGGCTCAACCTGGCGAAGTTCAGCGAGTTGCAGCAGCGGCTCGAAGAACTGCTCGACGTCACGTTGGAAGTCACCAAGCGGACGCGCGGGGAGTACGCGAACGTGTACTTCAACAAGCGGATGCAGCTCGCAGCCAGTGCTGCCGCTCCGCCGCCGCGCAACGCCGGGGACATTCCGTTTTGATTGTGCCACCCTGCCATTCAAGGGTGCGGCCGAGGCGGGATGGCGTGCCCCGCACTTGTTGTTGGGGTGAGACTCCCCGTGCCCGCCTCGGCTTTTTGGGAAGGAACCATGATCACTTTGCACTTGCCCTATCCGCCGAGCATCAATCACGCCTTCTCGATCATTCGAGGGCGACCGGTGCTCACGCAGGAAACACGCGCCTATCGTCAGCGCGTGCGCGGGCTGGTGCGTTCCGCCGGTATTCCGACCTTGCTGGGCCCGCTCGCCGTACGGCTGGAACTCTATCCGCCCGACGATCGGCGGCGCGATTGTGATAACGCTCAGAAGTCCTTGCTCGATGCGCTGCAGCAGGCCGGCGCGTTCGTGGATGACTCGCAGATCGTCTGGCTGCTGACGATCAAGACGCAGCTCGTCGCCGGCGGGAAGGTCACGGTGATCGCCAGTTGCCTGCCCGCTGATCCGTTTCCCAGTAGCGAACTTGACCCAACCAATTCTCCGCTATGACGCAATCAAACTCCAACAATGACGCAGTGGAACATCCACGCCACTACACCTTCGGCGGCATCGAAGTCATCGATGCCATCGAAGCGTGGGAACTCGGATTCCATTTGGGGAACGTGGTGAAGTACGTGGCCCGAGCTCCGCACAAAGGATGCTATCTCCAAGATCTGCGGAAGGCTCGCTGGTATCTCGAGCGGCAGATCGAACTCGCCGCGAAACAATCAGCGACAGCGGGCATGCAGGCCCAGGAGGAGCGATGAGCACCTCGGTCATGGCGGACCTGTCGCTGATTTTAGAACATACGCCCGCAGGCCTGCGCGACCACGCCCAGTGGGTCGCGTGGAAATCTGTCGAGCGTGACGGCAAGCAAACCAAAGTTCCCGTCAATCCGCACAGCGGTGAACTGGCCAAGGCGAACGACAGATCGACGTGGGGCACGTTCGAACAAGCGTGCCATGCATGCCGCACGCGCTCCGGGCTCTGTGGCATCGGCTTTGTGTTTTCCGCCGACGATCCGTACTGCGGCGTCGATCTGGATGACTGCATCGATCCGAACACCGGCGCTATCAAGAGTTGGGCCGCAGAGTTCATCGAGCAACTCGCCAGTTACAGCGAGATCAGTCCGTCGGGCACCGGCGTGAAGGTGTTCGTAAAAGCGAATAAGCCTGGCCAGCGCTGCCGCAAGCGATATGCCGACGGCGAAGTGGAGATTTATGACAACGACCGGTTCTTCACGGTCACGGGACAACGCCTCGAGACGACAACCGGCGAGGTCGAGCTGCGGCAAGAGCAACTGGATGCCGTGTACCAGGCGGTGTTCGGAGACGACGACCGTACCAACGGGCAATCCGTGCGGGCATCGCCGTCCAGTCCGTTGCCGAGCGCCAATGGGCACGCTCATCTCGGCGACAACGAAATCATCCAGCTGGCCTCGCAGCAGCGGCGTAGTGGTTCGAAGTTCGCTGCCCTGTGGGCCGGCGACTGGAACTCGCATTTCAACTCCGCGAGCGAAGCTGATTCTTCGGTGGTGTTCACGTTGGCGTTCTACACCAAGGATGCGGTGCAGATCGATCGGCTCTTTCGCTGCTCGGGGCTGATGCGGCCCAAGTGGGATGAACGGCATGGTGAGCAGACCTATGGCGAGACCACGATTGCCAAGGCGCTCGGCAAGGTCACGAAGCAGTATGCGTCCAAGGGAAAGAACGGCGGCAAGTCCAATCCTCCGCGACCGGCCGCTCCGCCGCCCACCAATCCCGGGCTGCCTTCGATCATCATCGACGACAAACAGCTCAGCGATCTGACTGACGAAGCCATCGCTGCCGTGCTTCAGGCCAACACGCCGCCCTCCGTATTCGTGCGGGCGGGAACCGTGGCCCGCGTCGTTTGTGACGAAAACGGGCTACCCAAGATCGAGACGTTTGATCGCGTTCGCATGCGTTGTCGGCTGTCCGAGGTCGCCAATTTCTTCACGCTCCGCAAGGGCGAAGGAGGTTGTTACGAGCAAGTCGGCACCAATCCACCGCTATCGTTGGCTGAGAATGTGCTCGCCCAAACCAGCTGGAAGCTGCCGCCGTTGGCTGGCATCGCACGAGCGCCGATCCTGCGTCACGACGGGACCATCTGCACGCTGCCGGGCTACGACCCTATCTCCCGGCTCATCTACTGTCCCGATCCGGGATTAGTGCTCACGCCGATCCCCGAGTTTCCCGACAGCCATGAAGTCCAAGCATGTGTGGATATCCTGCTGAGCGTAATCAGCGATTTTCCGTTCGCGGATGAGCCGAGTCGGGCGAATGCGCTGGCCATCTTGTTTTCGCTGCTCATGCGACCGGTGATCACAGGCCATGTGCCGTTGGCGATTGTCGATGCTCCGGTCCAAGGCACGGGCAAGACGCTGCTCGTGACGACGCTGGGCACCATCGGTGTCGGCAACGTGTCCTCGGAATCGATCCCGTCGAAAGAGAACGACGACGAGTGGCGCAAGAAGATCACGTCCATCTTGTTGGCAGCGTCGCCGTTCGTACTGCTAGACAACATCCCCGACAACACGACCATCGACTCCCCGTCGCTGGCGGCTGCCCTGACAAGCGACGAATGGTCGGACCGACTGCTGGGGCGCAACAATGCCATCCGGCTGCCGTCACGAGTGGTTTGGGCCGCCACTGGGAACAACCTCCGCGTCGCCGGCGATATTCCCAGACGTAGCTACAGCATCCGCTTGGATGCGAATGCCGAACGCCCCTGGGAGCGGACCAGCTTCACAATCAAAGGACTCGAACGGCACGTCCGATCCAAACGTGGTGATCTGCTCTCGGCCGCGCTCACCGTGATTCGGGCGTGGTACACGAGTGGAAAACCGTCCGCCTCCGTGCCGATGTTGGGCAGCTTCGAGGAATGGTCGGAAACCATCGGCAGCGTTTTAGCGTTCGCCGGCATCGACGGTTTCCTCGGCAACCTCGCGCAGACTCAGGTCGTGCAAGACGAGGACACCCAGCAGTGGACCGCCTTCATCGATGCCTGGTGGGAAGAGTTCGGCGCGGAGCCGGTGGTCGTTGATGACCTCTGCCAACGCCTGATTGAAGACGATGTACACGGCGCGCGCACCTCGCGCGCAGTCCCCGATGCGCTCCTTGTACACCTCGATGTACATGGTGTGCGCGCGGGTGCGCTCCGCAAGTCGCTGGGTCGGCATCTGTCACGGCTCACGGGACGCATCTTCAACGGGCGCAAGGTTTTAGACGCAGGACGCGATTCCAACCGCAAAGTTCGTCGCTGGAAACTTGCGGGGTTATTAACCCCGCAAGAAAACCTTAACCCCGCAACTAACCCCGCACAGAAAGGTCTTTGGTAGTCCCATGTTACAACGATTTGCGGGGTTTGCGGGGTTATTTTGCCTCTATGCTTACATGTACGCGAGGATGTACGCGCATATAAAAGCGCGTACGTACATAAAGCGCTATAAGAGTAGCGGGGAAATAACCCGGCAAAGCCCGGTAACCCCGCAACGGCCATCTTCGGCCACTGGCGGTCGGCTCTCTGGCTCACGTCCGTTTCGCCACCGTTACGCCACGTTGGCCGACGTGCAACGCGCGGTGTCTCCAGGCGACAACCACGCCGCTTCGCGTCTCCACGCCACGCGTGGCCACCCGTTGGCCCACGGCGCGTCTGCCAAAGTGGCACGCTCAAAGACCAGCTGGCGACCGGCCAATGGTTCCTTCCCCGCGATTTTCAGCAAAAGACGCCAGTGGGAACCAACGCAAGTAGCAAGAGAGTTTCTTTCCATCGTCCGAACTCTAAACGGAGTAATTCGCCATGAAAATTGAGCTTCGCAAAATTACCGAGATCAAGCCGTACCCGAACAACCCGCGGGTCAACGATGACGCCGTCGACGCTGTGGCGGCATCGCTCCGCGAGTTCGGTTTCCGCCAACCGATCGTGGTTGATTCCGAGGGCGTGATCATCTGCGGGCATACGCGTTACAAGGCGGCGCAGAAGCTCGGCTTGGAACAGGTGCCGGTTCACGTCGCCAAGGATCTTTCGCCCGAGCAGATCAAGGCGTATCGGATTGCCGACAATCAAACGGCGTCGTTGGCCGATTGGAATTACGATCTGCTGCCGATCGAACTCGGAGAACTGCAGGCCGCGAACTACGACCTCGGCCTGCTGGGCTTTGACCAGGACGAGCTCGCCAAGATTCTCGGCGGCGATCTGAACGAAGGTCTCACCGACCCCGATGAGGTGCCGTTGCCTCCCGACGAAGCGGTCACGCAGCCGGGCGACCTGTGGATTCTTGGCGATCACCGGTTGCTCTGCGGGGACAGCAGCAAGCCCGAGGACGTGGACCAGCTGCTCGACGGCGCGGTGATTCACCTCGTGAATACCGACCCTCCCTACAACGTGAAGGTCGAGCCGCGCAGCAACAACGCCATTGCGGCCGGCAACAGCAGCTTCGCCAACCCCAACAAGCACCATCAGAAGTTCGACCTGGAGCGGCACCCCGAGAAAGCCAAGGGGACGCATAAGAAAATGCGAGCGAAGGACCGCCCGCTGGCGAACGACTTTGTGACCGATGAAGCGTTCGACGAATTGCTTGACG
>JBGSSS010000127.1:0-9880 GCA_041736895.1 Pirellulales bacterium | reverse complement strand
ACTGGCAAACTGGCCGAGGATGAGGTAACTTCCAACATGGGGGTGTGCTCCTGGAGAAAAAGGGGATTTGGTAAACACCTTTCTCGCCAAGCACACCGCCTTTTTCAACTCAACCCATCCACAACATTTGACAATAACTCGCTGCGGATTGGAGATTGCTTTTGATGCGCGTAGCCTATGTCACAGGGTAATCGTTCCTTTTGATCGTGAGAATGAATCAGTATTGGGAGGCTCAACAGAGCCATACATAAATAATCCGCTGAGAATTCCCGCAGTCCTTCCAGAATTCCGTGCCCAACAGCGGGATAAAGATGGTTTTAGCGATCTGATGCTCGTCCTCGACTACTTGCAAAAGAATCCTAAACGAGCAATGGAGCTACTGGAACGAACATTGATTGCAGTGGCAACTCGTAAACAATCCATCAAAATCGTTTATCCAGTTCCAAATCGCTGTAGTCACTTGGCAGCTTTAAAGGCGATCAACTCGTTTCTAGAGGACAAAACTGGCGGTTTGCGCTTACAACTTGTTACAGCCTCTCTGTTTCGAGTGCTTGGAAAAATAACTGGTTTATTTTCAAGTATTGTTGTAAATCACATCAATGCGGCTGATGCAGGAACAGGAAATGCCGCTGACCTGGAATGCTGTGATGCTGCCGGAAACTGCGTCTTGGCTGTCGAAGTCAAAGATCGGGAACTAACACTGTGTCAAGTGCAAGACAAACTCCCGGCGATGCGAGAACGCGGTATTCGAGAACTATTATTTCTTGTACGCGGTACGACACAAATCAGTGAAGAATTGACTGCACTAATTCAACGAGAGTTTGTCAGCGGCCAAAACTTGTACACATTAAGCTTTCAAAATTTTCTCGAAACATCACTTTCTCTCATCGGAGAACAGGGACGCAGGGAATTCTTCATCGCGGTTGGAAGTGAACTTGAGTCACAACGGTGTGACTACTTGCATCGCAAATGTTGGAGCGATTTGCTCGCAGCTTTGTAGTTTTCCCATTATCCCGCCGCCGGAATCTTGATCACAAACGCCGTCCCTTTGCCCGGCGCGCTTTCGACGCGGATTCGCCCATGATGGGCTTCGATGATCGAACGGCACATGCTGAGGCCGAGACCGCTGCCCCCTTTGCCGCTTGCGTCGGGGCCGCTCTTGGTGCTGAAACGCGGTTCGAAGATTCGCTTCAATACCTCGGGCGTCATCCCGCTGCCTGTGTCGCGGACGGTCATCTCGACCATGTTGAGCGTCGCGTCGTGGCTCAGCTTGAGTGTCAACTGGCCGCCGTTGGGCATTGCTTGGCGGGCGTTAATCAAGAGATTGAGCAACACCTGTTGAATCTGGTTGCCGTTGGCTAGGGCAGGGGGGACGTTGTCGTATTGCGTCTCGACGCGAATCTTGTACTTCATCATTTCGCGTTCGAGCAGGACCATAGCGTCGTCGAACACGCGGCGCAAATCCGTCGGCTCAAAGCCCTCGGCGCGATTCCGCGCGAAGCCCAGAATGCTGTTGGTGATCTTGGCGGCGCGTTGGCCGGCGTCGTGGATTTTTTCGAACGACTTGTCGCGCGTCGGCGCGTCCTTGTGACGCATGCCGAGTTTCGCGTAGTTGATGATCGTTGTGAGCACGTTGTTGAATTCATGCGTCGTCGTGCTGACCAGTTCGCCGAGCGCCGTCATTTTCTGCGACTCTTCGAGTTGCTTACTCAGGCTCTCCTGTTGCTCTAACAACATCGCCACTTGTTGCTCAAGTTCCTCGATTCGTGCTTGCGCGGCCGCGCTTGCTAGCGATTTGGCAACGGTTGATTTATCTTCCGGGGCATTTCCCACGGAAAAATGCGAGGTGATTGGAAATGGCGTAATCGACGACGGCTGCGTGTTATGGAGCATGGATCGTTGCCTGTCTTGGGTATTTTCGCCAGTTGTCTATTCAAGAGCCTTCGCCAGCTTGCCGGAACTCGCCCGTTCGCCTGAACTCCCCGTTCTAAATCGTTCTCGTGCAAGAACTTACTGTCTAATTGGTATCGTCAGACTCGCCTGGGCAACTGGAATCCAGAAAGTTAGAATTCGCGATATGTGTCTTGGGCTTCCTGCCCAAGCATCACGGGCTAGAAGCCCGTGCCACGCGACTGCACCTACTTCAAGGACGAGGTACTGGATGCTCCCCGATCGCAATGCTTCTGACCGTATTCACACGGTCGAACTTCTCGAACAAGGTATCGCCGCGCTCGAAGCCCTCGGGTATCGGACGCGCATCGAAACGGAATTGGGCCGCTCGTTGGTCTGCACGATCAAAGGCCACCCGACGCTGATTCTCGACCCAAGCCAAGCACAACGCGACCAACTCGACGTCGTGCTCGAAGCGCTGTGCCAAGAGCAGCATCGCTTGCACGTCACGCTGCCGATCGAATTGCAACGCGTGATTGAATTTCAAACCAAACGCCGCCGCGCGGGTTAAGACTATCGTGCTTCCCTCGGGTGCCACTGGCTCTGCCAGTGATTGGCGAGGTCAAACGTTGCTTCTCAAGTTCACACTGGCAAAGCCAGTGGCACCCAACTTAAGAGTTGTGTCACATGACGCGCTGGCTAACGCCGCGGGCTTTTATTTCGTGTAGAGTTTACGATCCGCGATCAACATTTCCACCGCGCGCGGAGTACGGTAACGAATGCTTCGCCCGTTGGCAACACGCTGCCGGATATCGGACGAACTAATGGCAATCGGCGGCAGTTCGACCTGCTGCGCCTTCCAGGCATCAATCTGCTGCGGTGAGAGTATCGGCGCAAGGACCGAATAATCCGGCGTTGGCTCCCCAGCTCGCTGCACGACCAGGAGCTTTGCAAGTTCACAAATCCGCTGCGGTTCGCGCCAGTTCGGAAAATCGGCCAGCGAATCGGCACCCATGAGGAAAAACAGTTCGCTCGTCGGGTCGCGCTGCTGTAATTCGCTGAGTGTGTCAACGGTGTAACTCACCCCGCCGCGATCAAGCTCGAGCGTCTCCACGGCAAAAGCCGGGTTGCCTTGCACGGCGAGTTGCAACATCTCGACGCGCGCGGCATTCGGGGCCGGCTGATGATCAAGTTTATGGGGTTGTGTGTTCGTCGGCACGAAGAGCACGCGGTCGAGATTCGCCTGCTCACGGCAAGCCTCGGCCAAAAGCAAATGCCCCAAATGCACCGGATCAAAACTTCCACCGAAAATTCCCAAACGCATCGAGTGACAAACTCCTTGGGCTAAACACTCCTCGCTATGACGCAAGCCGCATTCTAACACGTTAGCATTTCAAGGGCAGTTACAAGCCCCTGGGAAAATATCACTGAACGCGGGATAATCGAAACTGTCCATTGTCAATTGTCAATTATCAATTGCATCATTCTTGTCTCCTGGTCAACAAAACCTGTTCTCGGATGCCGGCCAACCTTGGGAAGAGGATGATCGCCGGGATCGCTTGATTGCGCGCGTGGTGTTTCCCGAGGGTCCGCCGGAGCCATACGACTACGAAGTTCCCGAGCCGCTGCGCCCCGAGATTCGAGCCGGCCAGCGTGTTCTCGCGCCGCTCGGACGCGGCGATCGGCCGCTCGTAGGGTACTGCGTCGAACTAACGACGAAGCCCGAGTTGCAACGCCGGCTAAAATGCCTCTCACAGATCATCGACTCGACGCCGCTGCTCACGCCGTCGATGTTGCGGCTGACGCGGTGGATGTCGGAGTATTATCTCTGCCCCTGGGGCGACACACTGCAAACCGTGCTGCCCGCCGCGGTGCGTTCGAAGCAGGCTTTACGCGAGCTGACGCTCGTGACAATGAACCCGCACGCCGCGCGGATCATAGCCGGCGCGAAGCCGCCGAAAATCACGGCGAAGCAGCAAGCCGTGCTCGACATACTCAAGAATAATCCGATTCCTGTTTCACTCGCGGACCTCGCCGCGCAATGCGACTGCTCGCCAGCCCCGATTCAATCGCTCCGCGAAAAGAAACTTGTCGTCTTCATTAAACGCTTCGTCGGCGAAGGCGTTGGTGTTCTGCATACCGGCGAACGCGACCGGCCTTGGGAGTTGAATGTCGATCAACAGCGTGCACTCGATGTGATCCATCGTGCACAGCAAGCCGGCGAACACGCGACCGTCGTCCTGCACGGCGTCACCGGCAGCGGCAAAACCGAAGTCTACATGCAAGCCATCGCCGAAACACTCCGCTTCAAGCGCCAGGCGATCATCCTCGTTCCGGAAATCAGTCTCACACCGCAAACGCGAGAGCGGTTCCTCGCGCGGTTCGAGCATGTCGCCGTGCTGCACAGTCATTTGCGCGATGCCGAACGATTGTGGCACTGGGAACGGATCGCCCGGGGCGAGGTTTCTGTCATCGTCGGCGCGCGGAGCGCGATTTTCGCTCCTTGTCCGCAACTCGGCCTCGTGATTCTCGACGAAGAGCACGAAGGTTCCTTTAAACAAGACAAAGCCCCGCGCTACCACGCCCGTGATGTCGCGCTCTTTCGCACCCGCGCCGAATCGGTGCCGCTGGTGCTTGGCTCGGCAACGCCGGCACTCGAGACTTGGCATCGAGCACTCACCGGCGAAGCTGTGCTTTGCGGCTTGCCCACGCGCGTCAGCGATCGTCCATTGCCGCTGGTCAAAACGATCGACCTGCGTGTCGAAGCGCAAAACAAGATGAACAGCGGCGCGATCACGCGGACGCTGCACATCGCCATGAGGGAAACGCTCGCTGACCGCGGGCAGGTCATCTTGCTCCTGAATCGCCGCGGCTATTCGACACACATCCAATGCCCGCAGTGCGGTCACGCCGAGCATTGCCCGCATTGCGATCTGGCGTTGACGCATCATCGGCAAAAAGACCTCGCCATCTGCCATTACTGCGATTACCAAACCAAGACCCCGGCGACCTGCAGCAAGTGTCATTTCGTGGGACTCAAGTTCACGGGTCTCGGCACGCAGAAGCTCGAAGCCGAAGTTAAAGCCCGTTTCCGTGACGCGCGGGTGCTCCGCATGGACACCGACACGATGAAAGCGCCGGGCAGTTACGCCGAGGCTTTCGACTCGTTTCGCCGGCAGGAGATCGACATCTTGCTCGGGACGCAGATGATCGCCAAGGGTCTCGACTTCCCGAACGTGACGCTAGTCGGCGTGATCAATGCGGACACGGCGCTGCATCTGCCCGACTATCGCGCGGCGGAGCGTACGTTTCAATTGGTCACGCAAGTCGCCGGCCGCACGGGCCGCGGTGATCGTGGCGGACGAGTCTTGGTGCAGACGTTTAACCCCGATCATCCGGCAATTGTCGCCGCGGCGAAGCACGACTACGCCGCGTTTGCCGACGGTGAACTGCCCGTGCGGTCACTGTTTCATTACCCGCCGTATTGGCCGCTGGCGCGGATGATCGTGCGCGGCCCAAGCGAAACAATCGCACTCGCCGTGGCGCAGAACCTGTCCAAAGAAATCGATGCAAAACTCAAGGCCGCGCAGCCCAACAGCCGCATCCTCGGTCCGGCCGCGGCGCCGATTGCCAAGATTCGTGATCTCTTCCGATTTCACTTTCAGATTCAATGCCCGGATCAAGACCTGCTGCGCGAGTCAATTCGTGCGGGACTAGCCCTACAGAAAATTCCTGATGGAGTGCAATGCTTGGTCGATATCGATCCGCTCGATATGCTTTAGGTCACTAGTAAAACGGCAAGCATGCATCTGAAATTGCCCTGGTTCGCCAGACGCCCAAAACTTACGATATAAGAACAGCATATTTTTCACAGCGTCCAATAGAAAAATCGAAGTGTCCTACACCGGCTTCAAACGCGTCTTGGGGGAAACGAGCCTGGAACGGAAAACCCGTCTCATGTTCGGCGCGTCGTTGCTGGTTCTGATCACGAGTAGCTTCTGGTGGTACGGCAAGCGCACCGAAGAATTGGTTTATAAAAACACGCAGAATACGGGACGTGCGTTGGTCGTGCCGATCTTGATGCAGTTGCATTGGGAACGGCTAGAAGGAAGCGAAAAAAAAACTGCGGACATGTTCGCTGAATCACTAGCAAAAGAATTTCAGAACGTGCGTTTTGACAAACGCTTTATCAATCTGTTAAGTAAAAATCCTACAAGAAGTCCCATCAATCAAGAAGAGTTAGATATCTACAATGAATTTGCCGCGAGAAAGGCACCTACGCATTCGGCACAACCTGAACAAGAAGTCGGATTACAATTCCGAAGCAATAACGAAGACCTGATGCGCGATAGCCGGGATGCAGCGCGGCAAGAATACAATTATTATCAACCCGTTTATGCCACCGCAGAATCCTGCTTCCAGTGCCATCGCAGCAATGGCATATCAGGATTCAACCTGAATAATCCAGAGCTTGGTGGTCCTGTATTAGAAAAGGGCGGGCTGATCGGCGTCGTCAAAGTCATCCTTCCCGATTCCGAAACCCAACGCGCCATCAACTGGAACCGCGCGATCCTGCTCGCGACGGCCATCATTACCGTCTTCTTCGCGATGATCGCGGCCTATATCATCGTGCGGTACATCATCGTCAAACCGCTGCGCCACTTGCGCGAGGTCAGCGACGAAGTTAGCCGCGGCCAGTTCGATGCCCGCGCGGATATCCAAACCGGCGACGAGTTCGAAGACCTGGCCAAGGCGTTCAACAAAATGCTGCGGCACTTGGTCAGCACGCAGGAAGATCTGCGTCAATCGAATATCAATCTCGATCTCAAGGTCGATGAGCTGGCCCAACTCAACATGCGACTTTACGAGATGAACCGCCTTAAGGGCGATTTCATGGCCACGATGAGCCACGAACTGCGCACACCGCTCAACAGCATCATCGGCTTTAGCGATGTTCTTAGCTCGATCAAAGTGCTCGACGACAAGCAACAGCGCTACGTCGGCAACATTCAAAAGTCGGGCAGGATGCTGCTCGATATGATCAACGACATTCTCGATCTGGCGAAGATCGAAAGCGGCAAGATGGAACTCAAGCTGAGCGAGTTCACGATCGAGCAAGTGATCCAAACGCAATGCGACATGGCCCGCCCGCTGGCCGAACGCAAGAACATCGATCTGGCCTGCACCTATGATCCCGACCTCGCGCCGTTGTATCAAGACGTCGTCAAGGTCCAGCAGATCTTGAACAACCTGCTCAGCAACGCGATCAAGTTCACGCCCGAAGGGGGCCGCATCACCGTCGCCGCCGCGCGCGACGAAGAGAGCGACAGCTTGATCCTCAGCGTTACCGACAACGGCGTCGGCATCGCCCCCGAAGATCAAACGGCGATCTTTGAAAAGTTCCGCCAAGGGGCCCAGGTCCTCACCCGTGGCGACGCGATGACCCGCGAGTTCTCCGGCACGGGTCTCGGCCTATCGATCGTCAAGGAACTCTGCAAACTCCTCGGCGGCGAAATCTCGCTGCACAGCGAACTAGGGCAGGGGAGCGTCTTCACGGTGCGGCTGCCGTGGACAAGAACGGACACGCCGAAGATTGAGTTGCCGAATCCGAGCAATGCGAAGACGGTGCTCAAGGCTACGGCGTAGCGAACGTAGCTCGAAGCCGTGCTATCCGAGGCTTCGATCTACGATTCCTTCGACGAACTCGGCCAGAGCAAACAAACGGCAAGAATCCCGATGACTGCAGCTATGAGTAATGGACCATTGGGACCATTCGGCAATACATCCTGAGAGATTGCCGTTAGAATCGCTAACGCCACGCTGAAGAGTGCACACAAGATACCAATAAAGATGCGACCGGAGTCTACACTCTGCTCCATTTGTTCGGTGGTTTTTTCCTCTTTCTCCTGTGGATCAGGATCAGGTGAAGCCTCGTGATAAAACGAAATACCGTAAGCCGTGAGCACTCGTCGGCCAGCGATAAAAAACGATAATGCAGCAAATAATGAGAGATAACTTGGCCAGCGAGGAAAGGCTTCCCCTGCGGCAGGTTCTGGGAGAATTGTGACCGCTAAAACAACCCCGCCAATCGCAATTACAAACGAGGACAACATCAATGCCCAGCCCGTAATGTTCAAGCGGGCAAGATCGACTTCAACAAATTCAGCCAACCATTTTCTCATAGAATAGCATCCCAGACGTTCTCGCCGCGCGGTTGCTGTGCATTCTAAACTCAAAAATAAAATGTTCCCCATGCAGTCGCGTGTGTTAAAACCCACACCACGCTACCGCCGCAGATACTGCTGATACGCCGCCACCGCCAACTCATCGCAGCGGTCGTTCTCGGGATGCCCGCTGTGGCCGGCGACGCGGGTGTAGGTAATATGATGTTCGACGACGAGCTCGTCGAGTTGCTGCCAGAGGTCGACGTTCTTGACTTCGCCCCAGCCGTTCTTTTCCTTTCGCCGCCAACCATTGCGCTTCCAACCGGCCATCCATTCGCTCAGACCTTTGCGAACGTACTCACTGTCCAGGAACAGTTCGACGATCGTGGGCCGCTTGAGCGCTTCGAGTCCGCGCACCACCGCGAGCAACTCCATGCGGTTGTTGGTCGTGTTGGGTTCGCCGCCGGAGGATTCCAGTTCCTTGCCCGTCGCGGGATGCCGCAGGATAAAGGCCCAACCGCCGGGCCCCGGATTGCCGCTGCACGCGCCGTCAGTGAAGAGGTGCACGCTTGGCATGCCGTCTGTAATTGCTTTTTTCGCCATGCCCGTCGTTTGCCCCTTGCAAAGAGTTCCTGCCAGAAAAGGGAGAAGCCGGATTCTACCAGCGCGGCGGTTCAGTGCGAAGTGTATGGAACTGAACTTTGCGTTGGCTAGATAATGCCTAGAATACAAAGGTTCCAAAGGCAATGCTCATGTATAACTTTCATATTTTTTTGTCGCCCTCGCTAACGCTCCTGGCTACAAAAAAAATCGCGTCGCCCTCCCAAATTGACGGTGAAGTTTTTTGCAGTCCCAGTACAAACTCCTCGTTCTCGATATCGACGGCACCCTCGTCGGGTTGAACGATTCGATCACGCCGGCCACGCTGCACGCACTGCGCCGCGCGCAAGCCGCGGGCATCCAGCTCGCGCTCTGCACGGGCCGGCGCTATAGCCGAGCGTTCCCGTTGGCGCAGCGGCTGGGCACGAAGCTGCCAATCGTCACGGCGAGCGGCGCGTTGATCAAAGACCCGAGCGACCATCGGACGCTATTCCAAGCGCGTTTCGACGACCAGGTCCTCCGCGAGATGCTCCGCTTCTTTGACCAATACGGCCACGAGCCGGTCGTCTACACCGATAGCTATGGGCAAGGGTACGATTTTCACCTCGCCTCGCCGCATGCGATATCAGCGGAGCTCAAAGAGTTTCTGATCAAGAACCACGAGAGCATTCGCATCGAGCCGGACCTGATTCGCACGCCCCCGGTCGATGTGTTTGCTGGGTTCGTGATGGGTCCGGAGCCAGCGATGCAGGCACTCGCCGCGGAACTCGAACGGCGGTGGCCGGGGCAGCTTTATGTGCACGTCATTCGCAGCCCCCGCTACAAAGGGTACATGTGCGAAATCGCGCCGGCCGGCGTGAGCAAGTGGAGCGGCGTGCAATGGATCGCGCGCGGACTCGACATCGTCGATCACGCGATCTGCGCGGTCGGCGACGATGTCAACGATCTGCCAATGCTCGAAGGGGCAGGGCTGGGCGTCGCGATGGGGAACGCGCCGGAGCATGTGAAAGCGGCAGCAAAACGCGTGACGCGGCGGCAAGACGAGGATGGACTTGTGCAGGTCGTCGAGTGGCTGCTCGATCACTCGTAGTAGTCCATCTAGCGATCGATGTCAGGTACGGGGTAGAGTGACTTCAGTTTAATTCTGGCGTCTGCCGTAGTGAAGCGCCAATTGGTGCCGCGGCGATTTTCATTGCGTTCCTGCTGCCAAGCGGCGATCGCGGCGT
>JBGSSS010000111.1:0-7393 GCA_041736895.1 Pirellulales bacterium | reverse complement strand
TCGTGGCGAGCGCGGCTTGTGCGGCCGGCATATGGAACGGTGCCGGCGGAGGCGTTGGCGCGGCGGGCGTGGGCGTCACGTTGCCAATAGCGACGTTGGGGCCTTGGCTTTTGACTTGGACATTGGACGGTGTCGCGCCGGTGTTCGGCGCGGCCGTTGCGCCGGGAGTCGCTGGAGCGGCCGGCTTTGCTTCACTGCTGCCCGCTTCGGACTCGGTCAACACAAACCCGATGACTTCGCCGACGAGCACCTTGTCGCCGGGGTTCTTCAAAATCTTGCCGACTTTTCCGCCGGCGGGCGAAGGGACATCGACCGTAGCCTTGTCGCTCTCGATCTCAACCACGTTTTCATCGTGCTTGATCGCGGTTCCCTCTTGCTTGTGCCACTTGCTGATGACACCCTCGGTGATCGACTCGCCAAAACTTGGAACAACTATTTCAATGGGCATGGTGAATGGTGAAACGATTAATGATGAACGATGTGTGATGAACGGAAATGATATTTTGTTGGTATGAAGCCGGCTAGGATAAACTTCATCGTTCATCGTTCCGACTTCAGCGTTTGTTGACTCCCTCGCTTACGCGTCGGGCTTTCAAATTCTTGACTCCCTCGCTAACGCTACGGGCTACAAACACTAAACATCCCCGAACGCGGCGGCGAGGAGTTTTTCTTGTTCCATCTTATGGGCGTTGCCCGAGCCGGTCGCGGGGCTCGCGGCGCTTTGCCGATAGATCCCGGCGAACGGCAAGCGGTCGAATAACTGCTCGCCGAGATGAATCCGCAGGAATCGCCACGCGCCCATATTCTCCGGCTCTTCTTGCACCCAGTAAACCGGTGTCCCGTCGCGGTATTGCGACAAGATCGTGCGCAGTTGCTCTTTGGGGAGCGGGTAAATCTGTTCCATCCGCAAGATCGCGACGTCACTGCGGTTGTGATCTTCGCGCTTCTGCGCCAGCTCGTAGTAAACTTTGCCGGAGCAGATCAAAATCCGCTCGACCTGCCGCGGGTTGGCTTTCGACGCGTCGGGAATGACGCGTTGGAAGGAACCAAACGCACATTCATCGAGCGTCGAGACGGCTTTCGGATGACGCAGCAGCGACTTGGGCGTCATGATGACCAGCGGCTTGCGCCAGACACGCAACACTTGCCGGCGAAGGCAATGGAAAATCTGCGCCGGCGTGGTCAGGTTGCAGACCTGAATATTGTCCTTCGCCGCGAGGCTCAGGAACCGCTCCAAGCGCCCGCTGCTATGCTCGGGGCCCTGTCCTTCGAAGCCGTGCGGCAAAAGCATGACCAACCCGCTCAAGCGATTCCACTTGTCTTCGGCGCTGATGATGAATTGGTCGATGATCACCTGAGCGCAGTTCACAAAGTCGCCGAACTGCGCTTCCCACATCACCAAGCCATCGGGGCAGTCGAGCGAGTACCCGTATTCGAACCCGAGGACACCCATCTCGGACAAGGGGCTGTTGCTGATTTCGACCGGCGCTTGGTCGGGCGATAGATGCCGTAGCGGCATGTAGCGTTTGCCCGTTTCGACATCGTGCAAGACGGCGTGGCGTTGGCTGAACGTCGCGCGTTCGACGTCTTGACCCGTCATGCGAATGCGCAGTCCCTGGGTCGCGATGCTGCCGTAGGCGAGCAACTCGGCGGCACCCCAATCGAGCGGTTTTTTTCCTTCGGCCATTTCGCGCCGCGCTTCGAGCAGCTTCACCATCTTGGGGTGCGGCTTGAAACCCTCGGGGACTTGCGTCAGCTTGAGCATGACCTCGGCCAGGCGTGCGCGGTCGAGGCCCGTTTCGACTTCGGCCGCTTCGCGTTCGCGTCCGCCGATGTAAAACGCCCAGAAGCCCGAGATGTCGGACTTGCGCACGTAGTCGTCGCTCTTGGCCACGTTGAGTTCGACGTCCAGCCGCGCGCGTTCTTCTTCGACCATCTGGTCGGCCTCGTCGCGGTGAACTTCGTTCATTTTGAGCAGATGGTCCAGATACCCTTCGCGAACTGTCTTGCGCTGCTTGATCGCGCGGTAGAGTGCCGGCTGAGTGAATTCCGGTTCGTCTTGTTCGTTGTGGCCGCGACGACGGTAGCAGTACATATCGACGACCACATCGCGCTGGAACTCGCGGCGGAAGTCCATCGCCAATTGCACGCACTGCGCCACGGCTTCCGGATCTTCGCCGTTCACATGGAAAATCGGAATCTGCAACATCTTGGCCACGTCGGTCGCGTAGGTGCAACTTCGAGCCTCGCTCGGATCGGTCGTAAAGCCGATCTGATTATTCACAATGACATGCAGCGTGCCGCCGATTTTGTAGGCCGGCAATTGGCTTAGGTTCAGCGTCTCTTGAATGATCCCTTCGCCCGCGAACGCCGCATCGCCGTGAACGAGGATGCACAACCCCGTTTGCCGGGCGGCGTCTTCGTTGCGGTCTTGCTTGGCGCGGACGCGGCCTTCGGCCACGGTGTTGACGAATTCCAAGTGGCTCGGGTTGAAGCAGAGCGACAAGTGAACCTTGCGCCCGCTTTCGCACGTGTAGTCGTTGCTATAGCCAAGGTGATACTTCACGTCACCGCGGCCGATGTGCAGTTCCGGATCAAGGTCCGAGAACTCGCGGAAAATTTGCCGCGCGCTCTTGCCCATGATGTTAGCCAGGACGTTCAAGCGGCCGCGGTGGGCCATGCCGAGGACGACCTCTTCGATCCCCTGCTCGCCGCCGCGTTCGATGGCCAGTTCGAGCAAAGGTACCAAGCTCTCAGCTCCCTCGAGCGAGAAGCTCTTCGCGCCTTGAAACCGCTTGGCGATAAATTCTTCGAACACGACCGCGTTGGTGAGCTTGCGCAAAATGCGCAACTGTTCCTCGCGCGTCATGATCAAGCGATTCTCGGAACCTTCCATGCGCTTCTGCAACCAGTCGCGGACGCGCATCTCGTCGATGTGCATGAACTGGACGCCGATCATTCGGCAGTAGGTGCTGCGCAGACGTTCGACGATCCGGCGGAGCGTCATCTGCTGCGGACCTTCGATCGATTCGCTCGAGAACATCCGATCCATGTCGGCTTCGGTGAACCCGTAGTAAGCGGGGTCGAGTTCTTGCAGCGTCGGCCGCGGCAAGCCCAGCGGATCGATCGTCGCGACTAGGTGGCCGCGGACGCGATAGGCGCGAATCAACTGATCGACGCGGTCTTGCATGACGGCCAGTTCGAGCGCTTGGCTCGCGGCATCGGTGCCGCGCTCGAGCGCCGGCAAATGCGGCTTGTGATAGCCATTCACCGTCACCGCCGAAGCCGTGCGGCTGGTCGTCGGGGTACCGAGCGTATCTTCGAAATACGAACGCCAGTCCGGCGACACCGATTCCGGATCGCGCAGGTAGTCTTCGTACAGCCCTTCGACAAACGCCGCGCTGCCGCTATCGACGACCTGCGCTGGAGAGAGTTCGGCCTCGGGCGAGGCATCCAATACCGTATCGGATGCCGGGGGATCAGCTAAACCATGCATGGCAGAGATCGCTTGCAAACTAAGGGATAGAGTGTGTGGGGCAGAGCCTGAACTGGGAGCGTTCACTTCGCCAAGACTAGTAGTAATACGAATCGGCGGGGCCGTTGGTTGAACTACAGTCAGGCGGACAAGCCGGCCTAATCCTTAAATCTTAACTCCTAGGGATCAAAGGGTTAATGCTGAATTTTCGCAAAGATGTGTGAAAAAACGGTGTGCGTTACTAGCAACCGCACGAGCCAAAACGAGATATTGCCACGGAAAACCCGCAGAATTCGGGACTTTTGATCGCTTCGGCCAAGACGAATTATCTGTGGTGAAAATCTCGCGCAAAAACAATAGCAAGAAAAATGATAGTCCGACGAAAACACGCTTGGCGAAAGAGTTGCCACTCGTGTGCCGGGTCATAAACTTCTGTTGGATTACTCTGCCAACAAACCTTGGCCGAACTATCCAATTCCCCGCGCCGCTAGTGTACAACAACAAGGAATGATTCGCCTCCGCGCGCATCATTCGGACACTTATCTCTCCAAAACTTCGACGACGTCTCTTCAACGACAGAGGAACCACGCATCATGATCATCGGCAAAATTTGGGGTTCGTTCAAAGCGCAGATGAACAAGTTCTCGAATTGGATCTGGGGTGCCGACCCGATCGCCCAGATGCAGTACGAATACGACAAGGCGGTCGATGAGCTCAAAGGTGGCCGCGAAGGTCTTGAACAATACCGCGCGCTTGTCGAACGCGTCACACGGCAAGTCTCGCTCGACCGTTCGCACGTCAAGGATCTCGAAGGCAAAATCAAGGCGTACCTGAGCGCCGGCGAACGCGAGACCGCCGCGCGATTCGCGCTCGAACTGCAAAAGGCCAAGGCCCAGTTGACCGAAAACGAAGGCCAACTGCAAATGCACGAGACGGCCTATCAAAACAACGTGACCAAGATCAAGCACGCGATGGACAAGCTGGGCAAGGTCAAGGAAAAAATCGCCGGTTATGATGCCGAACTGAAGATGAGCAAAGCCGAAGCCGAAATGGCGAAGCTCGCCGAGTCGTTCGACTTCAACATCACGACCGACTTCGGCCAAATCGAATCGGTGATCAACGACAAGATCAGCCTCAACCGCGCCAAAGCCCGCGTCGCCGCCGACATGAGCGGCCAAGGCATCTCCGACATCAAGGCCGAACAAAAAGTCGAAGCGGCCATGGCCGACAACGCGCTACGCGAATTTGAAATGGAAATGGGCATGGTCACGCCCGCGACCGCCGGCACGACGGCCAGCAACAAGGATCTCGGCCCGGCGGTGAAAGCGACGGAGGTGAATTGAATCGTTCGATCGGATCATCGCTCATCATCATTGACTCTCCACATGTCCGATCCCGTCACTACTCCTGATCCCCGCTCGTCCTCCGTCGCCCTCCCCGACTGGTATCCCGCCTGGGCGCGCGAATTGGCCGAGTTGTATTTCAGCGGCACGGCCAGCGTCTTTATCCTGACCGGCAATGTGCATGACCTGATCTATTGTCAGGACAAAGACGGTAAGGCTAGCTATTGCTCGATCAACGATTTCCTCGCGACGCAGTTGTTCGGCAAGTGGGACATCGTCCTCAGCTACGATCTCAGCCGCGGCTTGCGCGCGCAGACCGGCAGCGATGCCGAACGTCTGCGCAAGATGATGCAGTACCTCAGCGGGCGTTGGGGCGAACCGCTGTCGTGGCCGCGCGAACCGGACCGCGTTCTACCCGCGCTCGATCTTTTCACCGAGCGCAACCTGATCGAACCCGACGCGACGCGCAAAAGCTGCGCGATCTTGTTCGACCACGCGCAGTATCTCGTCGCGGAGCGCGACCTCGAAAGCCTGCCCGAGAATATCGCCGCGCGAATGGTGCGGTTTCTCACTTGGGCGCAGAGTCCGCACATCAAGCGCGCGAACATGGCGTTTGTCCTGATCGCCGACAAGCTGAGCGAGCTCAACGACCGCCTGGTCCACAGTCCGCACATCGGCACGATCAATGTCCCGTTGCCGGATCAAGCCGAACGCGAACGGTTTGTCGCGCAAGCGACAACTGGCAAGGATCTCGCCAAGATCGCCGACTTCACCGCCGCGCAGCTAGTGGAACTCTCGAATGGGCTGAGCCTGACCAGCTTGGATGTCATGCTCGCGCAAGCGGAGAAGTCCGGGCGGCGTTTGGATTCCAAACGCTATCAGGCCTTGAAAAAAGATCTACTCGAACGCCAATGCCAAGGCCTGATCGAGTTTGTCGAGCCGAAGCATACGCTCGATCTGGTCGTCGGCAGCGACGAAGCCGTCGAACGCCTCCGCCAAGACGCCGCCGCAATTCAATCCGGTGACTACGCCCTCGCGCCGATGGGGTACTTGCTCTGCGGCCCTGTGGGAACGGGCAAGACCTGGATGGCCGAGTGCTTTGCTGGGTCGATTGGGATTCCGTGCGTGTTGCTGAAAAACTTTCGCAGCAAGTACGTCGGCGAGACCGAAGGGAACCTCGAAACGGTCCTCGGTGTCTTGCGTTCGCTCGGGCCGGTGTTGGTGCTAATCGACGAAGCCGATGCGGCGCTTGGCAATCGGACGGCGAGCGGCGACAGCGGCACCTCGTCGCGCGTCTTCTCGATGATCGCCGCCCAGATGGGTAACACGAAATACCGCGGAAAGATCATCTGGATGCTGATGACCAGCCGGCCGGATTTGCTGCCGATCGACCTCAAACGCCAAGGCCGCGCCGAAGTCCACATCCCGCTGATGTACCCCCACACGGCCGAAGCGCTGCATAAAATGTTCTTGGTCATGGCTCGCAAGTACAAACTGCCGTTAAGCGACGATCAGGTTCCAACGCTCGACATGTCGCGTAAACTGAGCGGCGCCGACATCGAAAGCATCTTGCTCAGCGCGCAACGCAATGTCCGCACGCAAGGGCGCAAGAACGTCGAGCGCGCGGACCTAGAAACGGCGCTTGCCGAGTTTATCCCATCAGCGCAGGGCCTGGAAAAAGAATTGCAAGAACTGGCCGCGGTCCTCGAATGCACACAGCTCAGCTTCCTCCCGCCGGAATGGCAAGCCAAGGTCAAAGCGCCGAATGGACGCAGTGCGCTGCAAGAACGCATGGTCGCGATCAGACAGCTGTTAGAAAATGGATAATTGACAATGGACAATTGACAATGAAGAGAGGTCACCGCATTTTATTGTCAATTATCAATTGTCCATTATCAATTAAAGACTCTCCAACCCAAAAACCTTTTTTACTTCCAACCCACTCCAAAGGAACCACCCATGTCTTCCTGGTTCGATGCCAAAACCGAAGAGCCGCTGTTACAAGAGCAGGCTCGTAATCTTGATTCGTTCCTGACTGCGATTGCCGATGGCAAAGTCTCGACCGAAGAAGTCGAAGCGCAAGAAGACCGGATGGTCGCGCTGATGAAGAAGCTCGAGCCGCAACTCTCGCCCGAACTGCACGAAATGGTGACGCAGCTTCTGATCGAGGTCACGGCCTACGACCTGATGCAGGTCATGAACATGATGCAAGCCACCCGGCCGAGCAAGCCGCGGCTGGTACTATAGCAGCCCGACGCGTGAGCGAGGGAGTTTTCCTGAGCCGGGGACGGCAGTCCCCGGATGAACTTCGTAAGCCATCCCACGCCAGAGATCCCAGGGGGTGAACCCCTGGGCTTTGAGTTCCTGGCAACGATTTTCCCACCGCCCAGCGCCCAATCCCCAGCGCCCACCCGTGAAATACCTCCGCAAAGCGCTGACCAAATCGTGGAACCTGGTGATTCTCGCCGGGGCGTGCGCCGCGGCGTATTGGTCGGGCGAGCCGATGGCGTGGTATGCCGTCGGCGGCGTCGAGATGGCGTACCTCGCGTTCGCCGCGACGAGTCCCGCGTTTCAA
>JBGSSS010000093.1:0-29659 GCA_041736895.1 Pirellulales bacterium | reverse complement strand
CGGCGGCGCACCGCTGCTGCCGCGACGCGGCGGAGCCGGGGTGCCGGGTTTGTTCATCACCGAGCCGGTGGCGGACTCGACACGCTGTCCGCGTGATGTCAGCCATGCCGCCAGAGTCGAGGCGATCTCACCCGCCGATTGAAATCTCGCCGAGGGTTGCTTCGCCATCATCCGCAAGCAAACTTCAATAAGTTCCTTGGGCGCATCAGGCCGATCGCTTAGGATACTCGGCGGAGCTTCTTTTTGATGCTTGAGAATTCGCTCGGTTAATGAGCCTTCGCGAAACGGCGGATGGCCCGTCAATGCGTAGTACAATGTGCAGCCGAGGCTATAAATATCCGCACGGTAATCGACCGAGTGACTGTTCTTGGCTTGTTCCGGGGCTAGGTAATCGGCCGTGCCTAGCACATTCTCGTCGTGGGCGATCGTCAGGCTCGTCGTTGTCTCGTCGGTGAAGCGGGCCAAGCCCATGTCGAGTACTTTGACGACGCCCTTGAGGTCCACAAGCAAGTTCGCCGGCTTGATGTCGCGATGGATCAGGTTCGCATCGTGCGCGTGCTGCAAACCTTCGGCTGCTTGGCGAATGTAATCGGCCGCGCGGTTGTACTCCAACGGCCCTTCGGCCTTGACGACATTCTGCAAGTCCCGCCCTTCGACGTACTCCATCACGATGTAGTGATGTTTCCCCTCGTTGTCGATGTCGTAAGCGCGGACGATGTTCTTGTGGTCGAGCGCGGCGGCCGCTTGGGCTTCGCGGCGAAAGCGCGCCAAGTACGATGTGTCATCGACGCGGCTTTGCGGGAGCACCTTGATCGCGACACGGCGTTGCATCAGCAGATGCTCGGCCAGGTAGACGCTGCTCATCCCCCCCGATCCGAGGTGACCCAGCAATTTGTACTTGCCGAGGAAAAAGCCCTTGTGCTTCCCTTTGAGCAACTGATCGCTTTGCCAACTCGTGATGAGCTTCAACTCGATCAAGTGATTGACGAGCCGCTGCGTTTCGTCCTGCTCCGAACCCACGGGTTTGCCCGTAGATTGAGCCGCGAGTGATTCGAGGGCAGCGTTCAGACGCTCCTCTTCGATCAGCCCGCTGCGGCGAACCACTTCGATGAATTTGTCGGTGCTCAACGTAGGCATAGCAACGCCGGGAAGGCCGGCAAAGGAATCTCGGGAAAATGCTGGCATGCATCTTAAAGTGCTTGGCAGCCCGAATCCAGCTATTCACAATATCATGCAGCCAAAAAAGTTACCAGTTTTTTCGGCTGCAAATACGGTTCCGCTTCAATCGGCCAGTTCCAAAACCCGTTTTCCAAGATTTGCATGTTTCGATGGCTGAGACGCAGGCTCCCAAAAACGCTGCAACACTGGCTCCGAAAACCAAGGCCGCGGCAGGCAATTCTCTACACCCGCGCGGGTTGCCACCTCTGCGACGTGGCGGCCGAGATGTTGCACGCGGAGGGATACGCAACGCAAATCATTGATATTGATGACGACCCCGAATTGCGGTCACGATTCGATCATGATGTCCCGGTCGTGGAAATCGCAGGCCGCATACGTTTTCGCGGACATGTCGATCCGCTGCTCCTGCGGCGATTGCCATGACTCGCTATCGCGGACCCGGTTTATTCAGCGTTTCGCGGCGCGGCGCGACTAAACGGGAAATCCCAAGGACGTCGCTGGAATCGTTCCGCAAACCAATCAATCCGCGCAATCCGCACAACCGTCGCACCCCGGTTGACACCCCGGCAGGATGACCTAGCGTTGCGCCGTCCATTCATGTCATTTCGAGCTTAGGGGTATTTGCAAATGTCCACGGAAACAGATCCTTGGCAACACTTGCCGACCAGTGTCGCTTCCGAACAAAGGAAGATCATGACAATATTTACGTCAATGCATGAAGTATTGACCGCCGAAGTCGAACGCCTCCACGATTCGAAATTTAGCCAAGCGCAGCTCACGGATCTTCGCCGCAGTACACGAAAGAAATATGACTGCATCCAACTGATCGCTCCGTACGATGGCCGAAAGATGCCGACGCAGGCGGAATTCCACCCCCACAAATGCCACGATATCTCGCCCACGGGCTTCTCCTTTTGGTTGGATAAGCCCGTCACTGTCACGCATTTGATTGTGGCTCTCGGCGAAGTTCCGTTTTTGTTTTTTGTGGTCGAGATTGTGCATCAAGCTTATGAACCGGCGGAAGAACCCGGCGGCTGGCGCATCGGCTGCCGGTTTATTCGCAGGGTGGAACGTTAATCGGCGTTAGGAAAATGCAGCCGAATTCCTTACGCCAAATGACTAGCGCCCGCTTTTCCCTGGAATAATCGCATACGTGCGCAGCGAATTTGGCAGCGGAGCGATTTGGCTTTAGAATCCAGGGATGGCCTCGCACTTTACGGCGAGCCGCTTCACTTTTCCCGATAGCTATGCGCTGCGGACTCCTCCTGACCCTCGTCGCGGTGGCGATCCTTGACGGACCAAGGCTCCAGGGCCAGCCCACGCTTAAAAGCGGGACGGCCGCCGCTGACAACGGCGCATCGATCCCCGAACCATCAAAAGCTGCCGCGGAGTTGCCGGAATGGAAGCTCGAGCAAATCGAGCTCCGCGATGGCCGGTCTTTCGGGGGACTCATCCTGCGTGATACGGGTGAGTACCTGGAACTCGACGAGGTCCATCGCCAAGCGGGCAAGCCGATGTATCTCATCAAGCGGCGATTCCCGTTGGCCCTGGTGAAAACGACGACCCGGCTGGAAGAATCCGACCGCAAAGTCCTCACGGAGCAGATCCAGAAATTCCGCAGCCGCAGCCTCGAAGAAGTGCAACGGATGAGCGAAGTGATACTCCACCCCGGCAATGCCCAAGGGAACAACGCTTGGAACTACCGAAGTTCCTGGTTTGACTTAAGAAGCCGGATGGATGAAGAGCTAACCCGGCGGGCGATCGTGCGAATTGAGCAGATGTTCTCGGCGTTTGGGTTGATTTTGCCCACGTCATCGTCGCCCCCAAAAAACCGCTTGAAAATCGAACTCTTCGACACCAATGACAGCTACGTTGCTTATCAAAAGAGCGTCGGCGTGAAACTCCGCCACCCGGCGTTCTATTTTAGTCAGCAAAATATCCTAGCCGCGGGGGCCGATCTCTCGGCCTTGGCACAGAACCTGGCCAATGTGCGGGAAAAGAACGCTGCTACCAAAAAAACACTCGATGATTTGACCAAGGAACTCCCGCAACGTCTGCAAAAAGCGACTGCGGAATACACGCAACAAGGCCACAACGCCGAGAAAGTCAAACTCTTCGTGCAACTCAGCCGCACGAAACTCGAAAAGGAATTGAACAAGCTCAGAGTCGAACTCCAAATCGCCGAACGAAAGAACTCGCAGGAGTTCGAAAAATTCACCAAACTCATGTTCCAGCGGCTCTATCACGAGGCATTTCACGCGTATCTCGAAAATATTGTCTTCCCTGCCTCCGAATACGACGTCCCGCGCTGGCTGAACGAAGGATTGGCTCAGGTTTTTGAAGAGGGCATCCTGGAAGTCGGCACATTGCGGCTCGATATCCCCAGCAAGACACGCTTGGAAGCGCTACAGCAGGACCTCCGCCAGCAAGATCGGCTCCCACTTGCTGAGCTTCTGAATAGCGAACCGCGGCGATTTCTCGTCGCGCACGAGGACCAAGCCCTGGCCAGCGAGCGGTTGTATCTCTATTCCTGGGGCTTGGCGCACTATCTGGTGATTCGCGAACCTGTGCTGCAGGGGAAAGTCTTGGCCGCGTATGTCGGGAAAGCACAAGCAGGCCAGACGCCGCAGCAGCGATTCGAACAAATGGTCGGCCAACCACTCGACGAGTTCGAAAAGAAATGGCGCGCGGCAATGCTGAACGAAACGAAGTAAATTTTTTGAAAATATTTTTTCAGTGCGCTCATTTCTTGATACTCGGTCAGTCTCGAATTGAGAAAGCACTCCAGGCTTCGCCGACTCGAGTGGCCGTCTAAATAGGACTGCTCCCATCTTCGCGCGGGCTTCGAGATAGACTTCGCCCATGCTTCATCCGTAGCGGCGAGGGGAGCTTTTGTGCTTGCGACAAAAGCGACTTTGGGCCTCAATAACGCCAGTTTCCAAGGCACATGGCGGTACCGTTGTCAAGTTGCTAAAAAAAGATTTTCGCCAACTGACCTGAATCCATAAACCCTTATTGAGAAATGACTTAAAGATTCCATTTGCCAACCAAAATGGTCTCTGTCTAGCATAGATACAAGGAGCAAACGACTCCTTAGCTTGCCTGTCTTAACAGCACTCCCATCAAGACGGTCGGAGAAGATCTACGTCACGGGTCGGACGCCCGTTCCTTGCAGAAAACTCTGCATTGCAACCAAGGATCCCAGTCCCCATGTCACGCTTCCCCACTCACAACGCCCCGAACCGTGCGCCGACTCATTTCGCGCACAAGCAAAAGACGGACCGTGCCGTGCATTCACGCCGCGGTTCGCCACTTAGCAACCGTGCTAGAACGACTCAACGCAACGTCGAAGCGCCGTACATGCCACCAGAAACATGGCATGCTCCGCATGGCGATGGCCGTGCGTACAAGTTTGTGGTTCAAAACCCCGGCGAAGGCTTCCGGCACGTCCTGACCCCGGAGGAAATTCGTGCGCGGCTGGCTCAACTACCCGCCAAGTTCCTCGATAAGCTCGAAGTCGTCCAACTTTGCCGCATGACCCGCAAAAAAGCGAGCTTCCCGTGTTACGGGATGCAATGGGGGACGACGCTGTACCTTTATCCCATTGAAGAGTCGTTGGTCGAGGAGTACACGGCTCCGCCAAGCAATGCCCAGCGGATCGAAGCGAAAATGTACGGGGCCGAGTGGAAATGTGACCGCGGCACCTGGCGTTTGCGTTGGGAAGAGCCGACGATCAAGGATTTTTACCTAAATAACATCCTCATCCACGAGTTGGGCCATATCCTGGACGATCGCAACGGCCGAGCCATCGATCGCGAACGTTACGCCGAGTGGTTCGCCATTGAGTACGGCTTCAAACCGACTCAAGCCGCCCGTTTGGCTCGTCTCGGGTACGCCGCGTCGCTCCGCCGGCATAGCAAGCAGTCCTATCACGCGGCGAAGACGGGATAGAACGGATCAAAAACATTAACCTACCAGCAAGCCACCCTCAGCTTGCCGATTAGCAATTTGTCCCACGAACCGGGCAGCTTACGCTGCCCGCTCTTGTTTTTGCATGACAGCAATCTCGTTGAGAAACCCTTGATTTTCACCGCGATTTCTTGGACAATGCCTAGCAACTTAGTCGTTTTGCCCTTCCTCGTGCGGCATTTGGAATATGGTCTTTGAAGAGATCGAGCGTCTCCAGCGGGAATACACCGACAAATACGTCGAAGTGGACGCCAAACGCCCCGAGCTAGCCCGCTTCGCGGACTACACGGGTATCGTCAAAACGATCAACTACAACGGCCGCGCGCTGGTCGAGTTTCTTGATTTCAACCAGAACATCGGCTGGTTCGACATTGGGTTGGACTATCTCAAGATCGTCCCCAAACCCGATCCGAGCGCCAAGAAGGCCGAAAAGACCAAAGCTCCTGCGCAAAGCAAAGCCCCCACAAAAGAAGAAAAGGACTTCAAGCCTGCCGCTTCGAAGTCCAGCACTGCCGATATCCTCGCCGCAGCCCGCGGAAAAGGTGGTGCCGCTCCTGCTGCCGCGAAACCCGCCGGTGGTAAACTGAGCACGTCCGACATCCTTGCCAAGCTCCGTCAGATGGGCCCCGTCGGCAGTGGCGGAGGAGCTACTGCTCCTGCCAAACCTGCTGCTGATGCGGCCGAAGGCGAAGCACCGGCCAAAGCCGCGAAGAGAGCCGCAGCACCGAAAAAAGCCGCCGCCAAACCAGCAGGCACGCTGCCAACAACGACCGCCGAGAAAATCGAGTGGTGCCGTCAAGCCGATGCCGGCAAGGCCTAAGTTTTAAGGGACACGACGAATGTCCCCCGCTGAACAGTTCGCACTTTGGACCGTGCGCATTTCACTGCTCTGTTACGCCACGGCGCTTGGGCTGCGCTTGCTTGGCCGCTCGAACAACGCCGCACGCTGGTGTTGGACTGTCGGCGCGATCCTCATGGCCGTCCACATCATCGCGGCCATGGGTGTCTACCATCATTGGAGCCACGACGAAACCATCGCACACACCGCACGGCGCACGGCCGAACTGACCGGCTGGAACTGGGGCGGCGGAATTTACTTCAACTACGCGTTTCTTGCGCTCTGGATATTCGACGCACTCTGGTGGTGGATCAATCCCACAAGCTATCTGCAAAGGCCGCGCTGGATTGAAATCTTGATCCAAGGCTACCTGGCCTTCATCGTGATCAACGCCACAATTGTCTTCGGCGCAGGAGCGGTGCGCTGGACGAGCATCGCAATTTTGATCGTACTTGTTGCGTTTGCGGCAATATCCCCCAAGTCAATCGCCGCCTGACCCGCTGTGTCGGAACGTCCACGCCCGGCGACGCATTTTGCGTCGCGCCCCGCTGATTGTTACAGTGGAGGCTCACGGGGAGTCGATTCGAGTTCTGTCTCTTGCTGGGGAGCCTGGAATGTTGAGTATCCGTATAATCGTTGCGCTAGTGTTGTCGATGCTTTGCTCCCTCGCGTGCGCTGCCGAACCTTTGCCGCCGATCCCGCGCATCTTTCCCCCCGTCGGCATCAAGCCGGACGAAGCGACGTCGAAAAAACTTCGCGGGCTTGTCGAAGAACTGGAACGCGACCTAAAACCCTTTGATCCGCGCGGGAAGGACGATGCCGCGCGAAGTAAACCCGAGGCAATACTTTTCGCCGATGTGGCCATTTACCCCAAAGCCGTCCGCTACGCGCTCGACTACGACGAATTCTACAAGCCGACCGATGTCGCCGACGCGGAAAAACTCCTCAGCATCGGCCGCGCGCGCTTGAAGGAACTGCAAGACAAGGTCGCAGAACCCAGCTGGACCAAGCAGCGCGGCCTTGTCGTGCGCGGCTACATCTCGATCGTCGATGACTCGGTCCAACCGTATGGACTGAACATCCCGGAGGATCTCGACCTCAGTAAAACGCCGCCGCTCTATGTCTGGCTGCATGGCCGGCAAGAAAGAACGCTCGACCTGCAATTCATCGCCGAACGCGCCAAGAACAAAGGCAAATTCGCCGCCGATGATGCGATCACGGTGCATCCATTTGGCCGCTACAACAACGCATTCAAGTTCGCCGGCGAACGCGATGTGCTTGATGTGATGTTCCACGTCGAAAAACTTTACAAGACCGATCCCGCGCGGCGCGTGCTGATGGGTTTCTCGATGGGCGGGGCAGGGTGCTGGCACATTGGGGCGCATTACCCACATCTGTTTTGCGCCATGGCCCCGGGCGCCGGCTTTTCGGAGTCGCGGCGGTTCCTAAAAATCAAGGACGAGAATCTGCCACCGTGGTACGAGCAGGTCCTCTGGCAATGGTACGACGTGCCGAACTACACGCGGAACCTTTTCAATCTGCCGGTCATCGCCTACAGCGGGGAAAAAGACGGCCAGAAACAAGCGGCCGACGTCATGGAAGCCGAATTTGCCAAATATGGCCGCAAACTCAATCACATCATCGGGCCAGGGATGGGGCATGATTACGACAAGGAGTCGCTGGAGAAGATCCGGGCGGAGTTGAAGGCGATTACGGCGAAGTCAATAGAAAAAAAGAAAATTTGGCATATCCAAACTTCTTCCGGAATATATGGCTGTTATGGACCACTGAATGTTCGGCTTTCTCAACAATGGCAAAATGCGCAGCTAGAACTGCAAATTGACAGTAATGAGTACAACATTACTACGACGAATATCCAAGACATCCAACTGGAAGAGTTGGAATTCATGAGGCCGGAGAAAGTTCGTGATGAATACAAAATGACAATCGATAACAAAAAGTTCAGCATCAATAGATTTGGGGGAGGTCGTCGTATATGGTTATCACGCGGAGCACATTCATCCGAATCCCAAGATTGGACCAACTACACAAATACTTTATTTGAGTTAGAGGCGGCAGCTTTTTGGCCGCGAAAAAACACTTATTGCTTTGGAAATATCGATGATGCTTTTCGCGCTAAGTTCTTGTTTGTTCTGCCTTCGGGAAAATCCAAGAACCAAAATCTTCAAGCTTGGCTAGATCGCGAGCTGGACTATCAAACGAGTCGTTGGCGAAGAACTTTCCGGGGAGATGTTCAAATTGTCAAAGACGTTGATTTGACCGAAATGCAAAAATTGCATTACAACCTCATTCTTTGGGGGGATCGTGATTCCAATTCGATCATCCGTGAGATCGAAGACATGAAAATCAAATACCCCAACGGTTGGAAAGAGGCACAACTGAAGCACGCTCAAAACAATCTCATTTTAATCGGAATCGCCCCGAATCCTTTTATGTATGAATTTGGTGCTGGAGCACCATTTTCCTTTATCGATCATGCGAGAACACCTCTTGCACGATACGTTGTTTACAACTCCGGCCCCACCTTCCGCGACGAGCACGACCGCAACAACGCCAATCAAACCCCCAAGCTCCCCGATTGGGCGGTGATCGACGTCACGACACCCGGCGATGCAAAGTCACCTGGGAAAATCGTGACCGCGGGTTTCTTCGACAACGATTGGAAGTATGTCGATCCGGCGAAGCAGCAAGCGGAATTCGAAGCGCGTCAGAAACAGAAATAAATCTCAATCCCCCCATTTCAGAGCCACTCATGCCCCGCCTCTTTTTTGTTTTCGTTGTTTTCCTCGCGACAGCTTTCTCAGCCTCTGCGGCTGAGATCACGCGCGTCTTGCCGCCGCCGGGGACCATCAAGCTAAGCGAGAGCGACCATCGCGACCTGGAAATGCAGCTCGCCGGATTTGCGCGCACGCTCCAGGACTTTGATCCCAAGCAGCCGCCGGCGTTGCTTCCGGACGCCGAAGTTTATGCCAAGGCCGTGCGCTTTGCGCTGCTGCATGGGGAGTTCTACGACGCCAAGGACATCGCCAAGGCCAAGGCCCTCCTCAAAACGGGCAGCGACCGGCTGCAACAACTCAAGTCTCGTAAGAGTTCCTGGACCACGACGCCCGGCCCGCAAGTGCTGGCCTATCGCTCGCGGATCGACGATTCACTGCAACCGTACGGAATTGAACTGCCGGAGAAGTTCGATCCGGCGAAGCCGTATCATCTAGTGGTGTGGTTGCATGGGCGGGGCGACAAGAACACCGACATGCACTTCATCGCGGAACGCGAGAAGAAAGCCGGCCAGTTCCAGTTTCCCAACGCTATCATCCTCCATCCGTTCGGCCGGCATTGCAACGCGTACAAGTTCGCCGGCGAAGTCGATGTCTTCGAAGCGATCGAAGATGTCCAGCGCCGCTACAAGATCGAGGGCAAACCGGTCCTCATGGGTTTCTCGATGGGCGGAGCAGGGTGCTGGCACCTCGCCGCGCACTATCCCGACTATTGGCAATGCGCGAGTCCCGGCGCCGGGTTCGTTGACGTGAAGCGCTATCAAGGCTTGAGCGGCGACAAACTGCCGGCGTGGTACGTCCAAGAGCTCTGGAACTGGTACGACGTGCCGCCGTATACGAAGCAGCTCGCCAAGCTGCCGCTCTATAGCTACAGCGGCGAACTAGACAAACAAAAAGCGTCCGCCGATATCATGGACGAAGAGTACAAGAAGGTCGGCGAGAAGTTAAATCGCATCATCGGCAAAGAAATGCCGCACAAATATGACAAGCTGTCGATCGCCGCGATCACCAAATGGGTCGAAGCCGAAATGAAGAAACCCTCGACGCCGATCAAATACACGGGCCCGCACTATCAGAGCAACAAACCAGGTCAGACCGAAACGGGGCCGATCGATCAAGCATTCTGCGACAAGTTCATCTTCGTCGCTCCCAGCGGCAAATCGACGAACCCGAAAGTGCAAGCTTGGGTTGAGCAAGAGATGCAGCATCAATTAAGGCGTTGGCGTGAGTTGATGCGCGGCGAGATTCGCGTCGTCAAGGATACGGATTTGACATCGGAAGATTATAAGAATTGCAATTTGATTCTGTGGGGTGATGCGCAGAGCAACGCCGTGATTCGTGAACACGGTCAAAAATTGCCTATCCCTTGGTCAAAGGAAGGTTTCAAGGTGGGCACGGAGCAATATTCCTCTGATCACGTGCTAGTCGCCGTTTACCCAAAGCGAAAAATCTGGTGGGGTGAATGGCCTGGCGTGATTGTGCTGAACTCGGGCCTCACGTTTCGCGAGGGCCACGACAAAACCAATTCGCAGCAAACGCCGAAGCTCCCCGATTGGGCCGTGATCGACATCAGCGTTCCACCCAGCGACACCGCGCCAGGCAAGATTGTCAGCGCCGGATTCTTCGACAAAGATTGGAAGTTTGTCGATCCGGCGAAGCAACAACTCGAATTTGAGAAGAAAAAGAAATAGGACACTGATTTGACTGATGAAACTGATTTTCACTGATCAGCAAATTCAATTTCTTGTCTTTGCTGATCAGTGTTCATCTGTCGCATCATAACAATCAGTGTCCCATTCATCTGGATCGAACGACTCTCTGTTCGCTGCGCGAATGTCAGGCTGGAAAGCCTGACCTACGTTAATCCACGATCTTCAGTTTCATCTCGTCGCTGTTCCCTTGCAGTTCCGGGGCGTACATCGCGCTGGCCTTGGCCGGCAAGGCGCTGAAGCGGCCGGGGATTTCGGCGCGGAGTTTGTAGCTGACGCTGTGCTTCCCGCGGGCGAGCGCTCGGATGAAGAACCCGACGCGGTTGTCGCGGAACTCGACGTAGGCCCCCATGCTGTTGCCGTTGTAGCCGGAGCGAACTTCGACCGCTTCGCAGCCGGCGGCCTTGAGGTCCTCGAAGAGGATGTACTCGTAGTCGTTCTTGCTGTCGATTTCGAGTTCGACCTCGAGCAGGTCGCCGCTCTTGAGCTCGCCGTCATTGGCGATCTCGATCCGCTCGTACTTCTCGACCTTTTGCATCGCGGCCTGGCCGCGGGAGCCGCTGACGGCGACTTCCTTTTCGACCTTTTTCAGTTTGTAGAACTTGCGGTTCACCTTGACCTCGAGCCCAGCACGCTTGATGTCGTCTTCGAGTGTGAAGTTCGTGACGTACGCGTTGTAGTAGAGCGGGCCTTTGCCGACCTTCTTCAACTCGACGGTGTGCGGGCCAGCGGTGACTTCGTTACCCGCGAGGACGACCGTGTTGTCGACGGTGAAGAGATCCTGCGCGGTGATCTTGACCTCTTTTTGCTTCTTGCCGTCGACGAGGACCTCGACCGTCATGTCGGGCGCGTCTTCGCCGCTCGCCTTCATGTAATCGGCCAAGGCTTCGATCGCGTACGCGCTGTCGCGCGTGCTGTTCCAGTAGGTCGCGTGCTTGCGGTTGTTGAGCAGGTACTTGACCAGCTTCGGCGCGACTTCACTCTTTGGTTCGGCCGCACTGAGCAGCTTCAGGTAGAAGCTGTGCGCTTCGACTTCGCTGCCGTACCACGACCACCACCAATTGTCCTGCGGCAGCTTGAGGTAGGCCGTTTGGTTCTCGTCATCGACGACAACGAACTGCGCGATGTTGCGCAGGATCATGTCGAGTTTTTCTTTGTCCTGATGCTTGTGCAGGCCCAGTCCGAAGAGTGCTTTCGCGTACACGGCGAGGTGCGTGCGGTCGCGATAGAGGTACTCGTTCATCGCGTTGTTCTTGTGATCCGCGTCGCTGAGGACGTAATACACCAGCGCGTCGATGTTGTCGGCTTGCAGTTTGTAATCGCGGATGTCTTTCCAGCCCTCCTTCTTGTCGCGCACGAGGTCGCCGCGTTTCAAGAGACGTACTTGCTCGGTTTCATATCGCTTGAGCCAGTCGACGCCCTTTTCGAGTATGCCCGGGACCAGCGCGACGTCGTTCGCTTTGCTAAGCTGCAAGCCATGCACGACGACGGCCGTGGTGTGCGGGTAACTGTGCTCGCCAAAACCGCTGAACCAGCCCCAGCCGCCGTCACTGAGCTGCATCTCGGTCAAGCGCTGCACGCCGTCCTTGACCATTTTCGCGACTTCTTCGTTGTCGAAGACCGGATTGTGTTTCCAGTGTGTCGTCTTGGCCCATTGTTCGGCGCGCTTCATCGGGTCACCGATTTCTTGGGCGTTGAGGTTCGTGCGCTTCGCCTTGATCGCGCCGAGGTCGAGCTTCATACGCTGCAAGATCTTCTGTGTGACGACGGTCGGCACGAAGCGATTCAAGGTTTGCTCCGTGCAGCCGTACGGGTAACTCGCCAGGTACGGCAGCGCGTCGACGCACGCGCCGGCGAGGGTCGGCGAGTAACGAATCTCCACGCGCGATTGCTCGGGCCGGCGTTCCGTCGGCGTGGTGAAAGTCAGTTTGCCCAGCTCGTCCTGCGGCCGCAGCATGCCGCTGAACGATTCCATCTTGAGCATGCCGTGGACATAGACCGGGAATTTTTGCTCGGTCGCGTCGCTGTCTTCGTCGGTCAGCGCCGACATGCGGACGATCGCTTCGCCTTCGGCGCGAACCTTGACGCGCCAATCGACGCGTTCTTCGCCGCCAGCGGCGATTTCTATCGTGCGCGACAGCGGCGTCTTGGTCGCGTCGAGCACCGCCAGGAATTCGCCCGGCAGGTCGAGCTTCACCGTGACGCTCTTTTTCGTCTTAAGATAATTATGCACGTTTGCGCTCAGCACCACTTCGTCTTTCTCGACGAAGAACCGCGGCGCTTGGAGGCGAACGATCACATCCTTGTTCGTGACGACGTCGGATGACCCTTCACCGACCTTGGTGCCGTGGCCCATGCCCCAGACCTTGATCCGCCATGTCGAAAGATTCTCCGGCATTGTCAGTTCGACCTCGGCCGTGCCGTCGGCCTTGGTCGTCAATGCGCCGACCCAGAGGGCCGTGTCGGCGAAGTTCGAGCGCACGGTCGGTTGGACGAGGTTCTCTCCCTCGCCACCGCCGCGAGCGGCGTTTTGGCGATCGCCGGATTGCTTCTCGCTTTGCTCGGATTTCTTGTCGGCTACTTCCGCCAAACCATTGGCGTCCATCGCGCGGCGATTCGCCGCAAAACCTCCGCCTTCGCCGCCAGCGGGTGCAGCTGGGTCCGCCGCGGCCGCGAGATTTTTGCCTTGACCCTTGGCGGCAGAACGCAACTCATCCTGTCCTCCTTGCAAATAACCAAAGATCCCGAGCTGCGCCATGCCGATCTCTTTGAGTTTCAGCAACTGAGTGAACACCATGCTCAAGCTGTTTTCGTTGCGCGGATAATGATGCCGCCGCCACTTCCAGAAGAACTCTTTGATGTCTTCGACGTTGCTGCCGCCGCTGATGTATTCGACGGCTTTGTCATAGATCGACACAACGGTGCTCCCGACGAAGTTCTCACCCGTGTGATCGGTCAAGCGCACCTTGACCGTCGCCTTCTGCCCTGGCTTGTATTCCTTGCTCGAAGGTTCAATGGCGATGTTCAAGATTCGTTTTTCCGGCGGGACGACGATCTCCTTGGTCTCGCTGTGGACGCGTCCGCCCGAGACGGTCATCGCTTCGACGAAGAAGTTCGGCATGTCGCGCTGCGCGACGTCGATCTCGACCGTCGTACTCTTGCCCTCGAGTTTGAGCACGCGTGGAACAACGTAAACGCTATTCGTTGGCCGGACAAAGAGATAAACCGTCGAATCAGGCCGCGCCGTGTTGACGAGCAGCTTGACCTTTTGCCCCGGCTGGTATTCGCGCAGGTCCGGAATCAATTCAATGTGCTCAAAGCGATACTTGTCGCTGTCGTTATCCGGTCCAACGATGTTGAAGATGTAGCCCCCTTCGACCGTGTGGCCCTTGGCGTCGGTGACCTTAAAAGAGAGGCGATACTGACCTGGGTCGGCGGCGACGAATTGTTGGTTGGCTTTGCCTTCGACATCGGTGTCCAGGTTCCACAACTCGGCCCGCGCTTCGCTCGGCTTGCCGTCTTTGTCGTAGCTAATCTTGTAGAGCGCGAGTTGGCCCTTACCGCTGACTGGCTTGTTGGCCAGCGTCTGCGCCATGAAGCTCGCCTTGATGGTTTCGCCCGTGCGGAAGTAGCCGCGATCGACCCAGGCCGTGACTTGGAACGGTTTGCGGGCGACGAGAACATTGCCGCTGCCGACGATGGTGCGGCGCGATTCGTCGACGACTTCGGCCGTGATCGCGTAGCTGTGATCTTGATTGCCGTGGACCGCTTTTGCCGGCGCGGTGTCGATGTCGATTTTGAGTTTGCCGTCTTCGCCGATTTTCGCTTCGCCGTCGAGGATCACCTCGGGCGGGACATGTGCGCCGGGCATCCACCATGGGCCGGGCCGTTTGCAGCCCCATTCGCCCCAGCCGGGATACCAATCGTAGTCATACGCAAACCACCAATAGCCACGGCCATAGAACCAATCCCAGGGGCCGATCGGATACCAGCGTTGTTGATACGGCGTGCGGAGGACTTTGTACTTGACGGTCGCGTTGACGACCGGCGCGCCGAAGTAGTACTTGGCAGTGATCGTGGCCGTGATCTTGTCGCCGAGTTGCACCGGTTCGGTCGGCGCGTCGATCGTCACTTCGTACTCGGGCTTCTTGTATTCTTCGACGCGGAAGTTTCCGCCGCCATGTCGCGGCAAGACAAGTTGATACACGCCGAGGGTCGCGTCCTTGGGGAGTTCGAACTCGCCCGTGATTCCGCCGTATTCGTCGGAGGTCACGCTCTTGGATTGAACTTTTTCGCCCTTCGGATTGTGGATTTCGAGGGCAAACGTCTGCTTCGCAAAGTCGCTCGTGTTCGGTTGATCGTATTTCGTTTTGCGGACCCAGAATTTGTATTGAACCTTGTCACCCGGGCGATAGACGGGGCGATCGGTGATGGTGAAGACCTTGGTTTGGTTGTATTCCGCGTCGTAGTTGCCGTTGTACCAGACGTTGTCGAAGCCGAAGTGAGCAAAGCGGCCATCGTCGGTGCGGGCAATCAAGAGCCACTGAAAGTCTTGCGGCATTTGGTCCTTACCGAGCAAGAGCTTGCCTTCGGCGTCACTGAATTCGGCAAATTGCTTGACATCGATACGCCAGTCATTGTTCTTGATGTGCTTCTGTTGATAGCCGAAGAATTCGACATTGGCCTTGGCCACCGGCGCTCCGGTCGTCGCATCGGTGACGATGTACAACGACTTGTCCGCCAGTTGATACTTCACGATCGCCGTGTCGCTCAGCCAGACGATGATCCGCGTCGTGTTGCCGTCGGCAATCTTCCCCGTGAGCAAGTACGCGCCGGACTTTTGCAACGGTGTGCTGACGGTGATGCGGCGATCATAGTGATTCTCGGCCGGCTTTAGTTCGAGGTCCCACTCGGCGACCTTCTCGCCCAGGTACTTGTTCTCGTCGCGCTGGACGATCCGTTGACCAATATCGGCGATGTTCAATTTCTGATATTCCAGGCGATTCGGCTTGGTCTTGATATAGGCTTTGACATCATCCAATAGCAGTTCAAATTTCAAAGCTTGCGCGGTGAAGGAAACTTTCTTCGCGTTGCGGAACGAGAAATCGACATCCGCGCCACGGCCGGCTGTCTGCATCATTTGATTCTCGAAGCGGCCCCAATTGCCGACGATCTGCTCGAGACGATTCTTCCGCGTGTCGTTGTTGCCAGGACCGTATACCTTGATGCATCGCTTCCAGATTTCGGCCGCCTTGGGGTATTGGCGGCGGTTTTCGTAGATTCGCGCGAGGGCTTCGAGCGCCGTGTCGCCGTAACCGGACTTCGGTTCATCGGCGATCTTTTTGTAGATCGCGATGTAGTTGAATTCCTCGGGCAGCTTGAACCGCTTGATCCCCGTCGCCAATTTGGCGATGGTCTCATCGTCGGTCAGCGTGTGCACGGAGTAGGGCCCGTCTTCGCTCGGCTTTTGGTCGTCTTCCTGCACTGTTCCACGGCCGCGCCAGCCGGAGAATTGCTGCATCGTCTGTTCACCGAATTGGCTTTGCAAGAATTGCGCAAAGATCAACCTCGAGCGATTCAGTTTTGCCGCGTCCAACTCGCCGGCCATGTTCAACGCCCAGCGCCAACGCTCGCCGTCGTTCTTCGCGGCTTCCCAACTTTTCGGCACCGTGTAATAGATCGGATTCCCCTCCGCATCGACCGGTGCGCCGGAACTGTTCGAGCGGCCATAATACGCCTTGTCGATGTCCGGGAGCTTCTTCAGGTCGGTCAGCAATTGAAATTGCCAAAGCCCGCCATGCTGCGATTGCAGCGTCTGGGCTAAACTGAAACAGAACTCGCACTTGTCCGAGCTGTTGTCGTCCTTGAGCATCAGCGGCAACGCGGCATCGTAGATCTGCAGCGAGCGCACATAATCGCGCGCGGCGCTGCTGGCCCATTCCCCGCCGCCGCGGTGATTGCCGCGTTCGAACTTGCCCGCGATGATGAAACCGTAGTGATTGCCGCGCATGTAGTCTTGGGCGACGGCCAGCATGACGCGCCAATGCTGCGGATGATCGGCGAGCACCTTTTCGCGCAGGTCGTCGAGATCTTTTTCCATCGCCAAGCGCTGCAGCGCTTGCACCGCCATCCGGAAATCTTCCACGAGCGCGGGCGAATCGTTCTTGGGATCGGCCAGCATTTCGCGAAACTTCGCGAGCGCGTCCTTGAAGTTCCCTTCCTTGAAGAGCTTCTGCGCCGCGGTTCGTTGCTCCGCGAGCGGCAGCGCTTCGGCCAGCATCGCATGGGCCGTGAAGATCAGCCCAATTCCTGCCAACAACAAGACGCCCAAAAAACGCCAGGACAATTTCGAAAATCGCATGATTGAAACTCGTGTGCGTTAGGAAACGAGTGTGGTGGGACGAGAGTGGTGAGCAGCGTTTGGACGAAGGCTGCCGGCGAAAAGTTCCCCGCTCCCGCCGTTCTTTTTAGCAGCCCTCACGATGAGCGGCAAACATTGACCGGGCATGGACTTAGGATTACAACACGATTTGGAAAATCCAGCTTGTTTAGAGGGAATTGATTCTCTCTCTAGAGCGTTCCTCCTGCAGATGGGCATACCATCAGCAGGCTTGAGTTGGCGCTGAACGACGTTTTCTGTAACCCGCACGCGATCTTGATTTCTATCTTTTCAACTGAATCATCCATGTTGCGACGCTTCTCGACTTGGTTTTTTGGACTTTGCTGCATCCTTGCCGCGTCCACTATTGCGCAGGGACAAAACCGTTGGCAGACCATCCAACAGCGCGGTGAATTTGTCTGGGGGGCTGATAAAGAAGGGGGCGGGCCGTATGTCATCGAGGACAAAGATGACCCCGACAACGTCGAGATAATGCAAGGGTTCGAAGTCGAACTCGTGAACGAGTTGGCCAAGGAACTCAGCACGCTTGCCAAACGGCCGATCAAAGGCCGATTCCAACAAGGGCAATGGGATGTCATTCCCAGCATGCTTGCTAATAACGTCGATGTGGCCATCAACGGCTTTGAGTTAACGCCCGCGCGGGAGCGCGATTATCGTTGCACGCGGCCTTACTACATTTATGGCTTGCAATTGATGGGCCGTTATGCCGAAGGTTTAAACACCTGGAACGATCTGAAACAGGAAGGAAAAGTATGGAAGGTCGGCGTTCTGACCGGTTCGGCGGCGGAAACGTATCTGCAGCAGCCCGAGTGGAAACCGTACGTCGACATCATCTCCTATCCCGGCTCAACCGAAGGGCTAAGTCAGGCCGAGGCGTTGCCGGGCAACCTGACGCTGTTGGATGATTGCGCGGCTGTTTATTACGCGGATCGATTTCCCGGCCTGAAGTTCATCGGCCGGCCGGTGGGGCAGGGGAGCTATGTCATGCTCGTCGGCAAAGAAGAGGAAGACTGGCAAAGCGTGTTGAATCAGGCGCTCACGCAGATCATCGCCGATGGCCGGATGGAAAAAATTTACGACCGCTGGGATATGTCAGGGAAATCTCAAGTATTGGCGATGCGTGACAAAGAGGTTGCCGCGGTCCGAGCCAAGTTGAACAACTCGGTCCCCCAGCCTTCGCGCTGGGAAATCGTCTGGACGTATCTGCCTGTCTTGCTCAAGGCGGCGGGAATGACAGTGTTGTTGGCATTTGCCTCGATGCCGCTGGCGATCATGATCGGGATTCTCGTGGCGATCGGCCGCCTCTACGGACCTAGCTGGCTCAAGTGGCCGCTCGCGGCTTATGTGGAATTGATCCGCGGCACGCCGTTGATGCTGCAGTTGTACGCGATTTATTACATCATCCCGCAGATCGGCCGGACCTTTTTCCCCGAAAGCGGATTTGCCATCGATCCCCTCGTCGCGGCGATTGCGGGCCTTGCGATCAACTACTCGGCGTACGAAGCCGAAATCTACCGCGCCGGTCTGCAAGCAATCCCGCGCGGGCAGATGGAAGCGGCACTCGCGCTGGGCATGACAAAATCGATGGCGATCCGGCGCATCCTCTTGCCGCAAGCGATGCGAATCGTCATTCCACCGGTGACGAATGACTTTATTGCGCTCTTCAAAGACACGAGCGTTTGCTCGGTCGTCACGGTGATTGAGCTGACCAAGCGCTATTCGATCGCGGCGCAAAGCACCGGCGCCGTGGTCGAGTTGGCGATCTTGACCTCGATCTTGTACTTAATGATGAGCTACCCGTTGTCGTTGGCGACACGCTGGAGCGAGAAACGCTTGGGACAGCAGCGCGTGATGTAGTTCGTGACCGTGATCACGAGCGATAAGAAACGCCGGGCCTGGACGCTCCGGCTAAGCTCGCCTTGCTGCGCCGGCGAACTGATGCACGAGATCACGGTCTCGTGCTACGAAAGAGAATCACTATCGCGATTCAATTGCGTGCGCAGATACTTCGCCCGCTCGATGTTGCGATCGGGTGTGTCGAGTTCTTGACCGCGGAGCTTTTGCAGGTGCGCCGGCTGGGTGTGGATGAAGAGCTCGTTGAGGTGCGGAATGTTGAGCTCTTCGATCAGGCCGAGGTTGATCCCCATCCGGACACGCGAGAGCAAGTGCATCGTCTCTTCGCTGCTGATTGTCTGCGCGGTGCGGAGGATGCCGTACGCGCGGCTGACCTGATCGTGCAGGTTTTGCTGCCGTTCCTTGATCAAAAACTCGCGGGCGCGGCGTTCGTAGTCGATCAGGACCGGCACGACATCGCTGACTTGCTCGACAAGTTCGGTTTCGCTGCGGCCGAGCGTGATTTGGTTCGAAATCTGATAAAAATCGCCCATCGCTTGCGACCCTTCGCCGTAGAGTCCGCGGACGGCGTGGCTGATTTTTTGTAGCGCGCGAAAAACCTTTTCAATTTGCCGCGTCATCGCGAGAGCCGGCAGATGCAGCATCACACTGACGCGCACGCCGGTGCCGACATTCGTCGGACAAGCGGTCAAGTAACCCCAGCGCGGGTGATACGCGTAATTAACGAGCTTCGACAGCTCGCTATCGACGTCATTGATCTGTGCCCAAACACCGCGGAGATCGAGGCCGCTGTGCATGCACTGGATGCGCAGATGATCCTCTTCGTTCATCATCAAGCTGACTTGCTCGGCGGCGTTGATCATCACGCCCCGCGCGCCGCGACTATCGGCCAATTCGCGGCTGATCAGTTGCCGCTCGACGAGGAACTGGCGATCGACGGTGTCGGCATCGCTGACGTTCAGATACTCCATCGGGCCGGCGCAAGAGAGCTTGTCGATCGCGCCGCGGAGGAGTTTTTCGATCTCGACGCGGTCCGCATCGCTGGCTTTGTTCATGAATGGGAATTCGGCCAGATTCCGCGCCAGCCGAATCCGGCTGCTCATCACGATGTCGGACTCCGGTCCGCTCGCTCGCAGCCATTCGCCAAGTCGGTTTGTCAATTTCCGTAATTCCACAAAGGTTCCAATGCTGAGACCAGGGATCTCAAGTGCAAATTCACGATGTCGTTTTCGAATGATCTTCGAGCTGCTTAATCTGGTCTCGCAGTTTGCCGGCGCGTTCGTAATTTTCCTGGCCGATCGCGTCTTTCATTTCACGGCGCAAGCGTATCAATTCGGTCAGCGCTTCGGTCCCTTCGGTGTAGCGCTGCGGCTGCTTGCCCGTGTGTTTCGTTTCGCCGTGAATGTTGGCGATCAACGGCTCGAGTTCTTTTTCAAAGGCGACATAATCGTGCGAGCAGCCGAGCCGGCCGCTGTTGCGAAATTCGAGAAACGTAATGCCGCAAACGGGGCAGGCTTGCTGATCGAGCTTGCTCAGCTCTTCGGCCGTCTGACCTAGCTGCGCTTGCTGCGCAAAGGCGCTGGCTAACGCACCCGATTCCGCTTCTTGATTCGCCGGCGGAGCTAAATACACCTTGGCACATTCCTCGCAGAAATGTAGCTCCTGGTGCTTCCCGCCCTCGAGCTCGGTGATGTGAAACGTGGCCGGTTTTTCGCACTTCTGGCACTTCATAATGCTGCTCAAACGCGGGTCGAACCGCTCTTGAAATGGCGTCGAGTGGGTCTCAAATCAGAAGGAGTCCAAATTGACTTAACTCTTTGCTAGCCAAAGGGATTCTATCGCTCTGCACTGGCATGTCAAGGCAATGAATAAAGCTTCGCCGGAGCATCCACGGCCGGCGTTGTGATGATTACGCGGACCGCTCCCCTTCGGGTCGCCGCTAAACGAACTTGGGATGGACGGAATCGTCGCACGAACGCGAGAGTTTACTTCTTCGCCTGATCCCGGTGAAAGAGACGCCGGCGGCGCTGTTCACGCGGCTGGTCGTTGTCGTCGGCGATATGAAACGAGATAAGTTCCATCGTGCTGTGCCGAATGAGCTTGCCGGAGGAATCGAGTTCCTTGGTGGTGCGCGACACCACTCCGCCAGGGATGTCTGGGACCGTTACATCGAGCGAGATCATTGTCTCGTCGGGTGTCTGCCGAATGATGCGTTCATGCGAGGCGAGCTTAATTTCATTGCCAATTTTGCAGGGCATCTGCAGGGCAAAAACTTCGCTGACCGTGCGATAACGCGGCGTTGTACTCTCGCCCACGGTGGTGATACTTTCGCGTTTCAGCACAAACGGCGCTTGATTCGGCGAGACATACTGCTTGCTGACCGTATTATGCTTGCCGTCGCTATAGCTTGCTTCGTGGATCGTGCAGGGAATTTCCTGCCCTTCGATGAGCAACTTGTTTTGTCCCGCGATACGTTCTGTGGCGGGTTGATTGGTTGGCTCGCCCCAGAAGCCCTGTTCGATTTGCTGCGGAACGCCTTCGATTCGCCGGCCGTTCACTTGCGTGGTGACGTCGATTTTGAGACACATCGACCGGTCATCGACTTTCGCTAGCGTGGTTTGCGTTTCGACGGTTGTCGTCTGCGTCGGTTGACCATTCACATCGTAACTTTGTGTGGTCGTGCGGACGAGTTTCCAAGAACCTTGGGGAAATCGGGCCCAGGTATCCAAATCTCTGGAAGTCAGCGTCAACTCGGCCGCCACGGTTTGCGACATCCCGCAACCGAGGGCAAGCAGCGCAACGATAGACAGCAGCCGGCCTGACTGCCGTTTGAAATCTGCCATGATGACCCGTTTTTGGAACACAGATACGCGCGCCTTGTTAGTCCCTGCGCGTTGAATTCATTATAGTCGATGGGAGAATCATCCGTAAAGCTTCTACAGAATACCGTGCCCGCCTATTAGCGCGAATCTATCAAGATGAACTTCTCCATTTAAACTTAAACTGTTTATCATAAATAGGTTACGCCATTATTCATCATACTCATCCGACGGCTTGGGCTTATCTTGAAGCAGAAATTGGTTGGGATCCGAGGGCTTCCCCGAGGGCTTTTCTCGATGTTTGGTAATCGAGGACGGCGAGTTGCGCGTGTACTTCTTGGGCGTGTCGTCTTCGAACATAGCGCATCCCAAGCTGGAGATGAACAGCCAGCCCAGCAACAAACGGCTGGCACTGGAAACCGACAAAGAAAGAAGACGCATTCGCATGAAATCGCTCACAACGAAATATAGAAAGAAACCGGTGCTTCCAAAGCGCGCGAACTTTCGCAAAAAGCCGGTGACACGTCCAGAGCGATTCCACGTCGCGGTTCAGCATTGCCGCACCTGAACCGTTTGGACTAGCATTGAGTGAACTGAATCAGCGCACCCTCTCTATCAAAGACAATCATGCTAGCGGAAACGGTTGGGTTAATCGGCGGCGGACAAATGGCCCGAGCCTTGGCGGCCGGCTGGGTCCGCGCGGGGTTGCTGAAGCCAGGACAACTAGTGGTCCATGATCCGTCGCCCGCGGCGATTGCTCAAATCAAGACCGACGTCTCCGGGATTCAAGTCGTCAACGACAATGCCACGGTGCTGAAGACGGCCAAGATCGTGATCGTCGCGGTCAAGCCGCAAGTCCTGGCCGGAGCGTTAGGATCGCTCAGTGATTCTCAAGCAAGCGGTTCGACGGGAGCCTCGCCGTCCCAAAGCGCTGCCTCGCCCGACCAAGATGCCGGCGGGCCGCTGCTGGTTTCCATTGCCGCTGGTTGGACACTCGCGCGGTTGCGCGAAGTGCTGCCCGGCGCACGCTGGGTCCGCGTGATGCCGAATACGCCGGCGCTGGTTGGGGAAAGCGCAAGTGCCTTTGCCGCGGGGCCCGATGTCACCGAGCGCGAGAAGAAGCAGATCTTTGAGCTCCTGACCGGCGTGGGCAGAGCCTGGGAATTGCCCGAGCATTTGCTCGATGCAGTCACTGGATTATCCGGTTCCGGGCCGGCTTATGCGTTTTTGATGATCGAAGCCCTTAGCGATGGCGGCGTCCGGATGGGCCTGCCGCGCGATGTTGCCACGGCGCTCGCGGCGCAAACTTTGCGCGGTGCTGCGACGATGATCCTCTCGACCAACGAACATCCGGGCGTCCTCAAAGATCGCGTCGCTAGCCCTGGCGGCACGACGATCGCGGGGTTGTATGAACTCGAAAGCCACGGCTTGCGCGGAGCGTTGATCGCGGCGGTCACGGCCGCGACGGAGCGTTCGCGTGAACTGGCCAAGGGATAAAACGTACATCAGGCATTCCTGCCTGATACGCCTGGCTTGGACGCTCCGGCTAAGCAAGTCAGGCAAGAATGCCTGACGTACAAGACCCGGTTTACAGATCGCCCCCGGTTTGCGAAAATTAGAAGCCGAGTCGAAACCAGAGACCTCTGACATTCGCCAAGAAAATGTACAGCAACTTCACTCAAGTCGATGACAAATTCGTGCCGCTCTATCGCGTGATGTGGGTCGCGGCGGTGCCGCATTTCTGTGGCGACGAAGCGTGCGAGCGCGAAGGGCAATACGAGATCTGCTTGGAGCAAGGCGAATCGGTCTGGGCCACATTAATCGAACGCGATGAGATGCTCAAAGCGCTCGACGATTGGTCCGGCGGTTCGCCCGATGATACTCCACGCGGCCCCGAAGAATGGCCCGATGAGCCGTAAAATCAATGCAAAAGAAATGGGACACTGATTTGACTGATTTTGAAGATTCTCACTGATCTGAAAATTTCGTTTTCGTTTTTTCAGATCAGTGTGAATCAGTAACATCAGTTCAATCAGTGTCCAATGTATTTTTGAGTTTACTTCTTGCCGCTCTTTTTCTTGGCGGCTTTCTTCTTCGGAGCCGGAGCCTTCTTGGCAGCTTTCTTCGCGGCGGCCTTTGCCGGAGTCGCGGCTTTGGACTTCTTGCCGCCAAAAGCCTGTTCCCAGCCTGCGGCAAATTTAGCATTCGTACCAACGCGAACAATCGTCACAATCCACCTCGTAGTTTGATTTGGGCTGCGAACCGCCCGCTCTGGACGGCTCAATCCGTACTACACTACGCGCTAACGAGTTGCGGCGTCAAGTTGGAATGTGCCGCCGATTGCAAAGTAGCCAAAGCCGTGAGACTTTGGATTCCTCTGGTGGGATTGTGCCAACGATTCAGTCATGCTTCATCTTCGATATTTCCGCGGTTTTGGCGGGAAACTATTTGGCAGAGGGCCGGAGAAATTTGCTATACTAAAGGGGCATACCTCGCGCCCGAAAACGTCTTCCGCGTTTCCCCAATGCGGAAGCTGTTTGCTTGCCACTTCCGGCCATCTTGATTCCTTTAGGATCAATGCTTGTGACTTGCGGTCGTTTTCAATTCGAACCCGCTCCCTTTGCTTGGCGATTCTTTGCCGGCTTGGCTCTACTGCTCACGTCGAGTTGGTCTCTGGCTGTCGAACCGCTCGCCGCGACGCCGGAAGAAGCCGAGAAGTTCGAGAAAGAAATCCGGCCCCTCTTGGCCAAGCACTGCTTCGAATGTCACGGCGAGAAGAAACAGGAGTACGGCTTGCGACTCGATCGCCGTTCGTTCTTTCTCAAGGGGAGCGACGAAGGCGCGGTCTTCAATCCCGAGAAGCCCGCGCAAAGCAAGATTCTAAAATCGCTCCGCCGCGAAGGGGACTACCCGATGCCGCCGGACGACCGGCCGAAGCTGGCCCCGGAAGAGGTCGCGAAGCTCACCGATTGGCTCAAGGGCGGCGCGCCGTGGCCCAAGGAAGAACACACCGGCGAGAACCCGGCGAAAACCGTCGCGAATCATTGGGCGTTCCAGCCCGTGCGCGAACCGCCCGTCCCGGCCAATGCCGCGGCGAACGATTGGGCCCGCACGCCGATCGATGCGTTCATCTGGGAAAAGCTGGCCGCGAAAAATCTGCAGCCAAACCCCGCCGCCGATCCGCGAACACTGCTGCGCCGCGCGACCTTCGACGTGACGGGTATGCCTCCGACGCAAGCGGAGTTGGACGAGTTCCTGAAAGATCCTTCGCCCGCCGCTTATGAGCGCGCGGTCGATCGCTTACTGGCTTCGCCGCGTTACGGCGAGCGCTGGGGCCGCTATTGGCTCGATCTCGCGCGTTATGCCGACACCAAGGGCTATGTCTTTCAAGAAGACCGCGTTTATCACTACGCGTACGTTTATCGCGATTGGGTCATCAACGCGTTGAACAAGGACCTGCCGTACGATCAGTTCTTGCTCAAGCAACTCGCGGCGGATCGCGTCGCGGCCGACCCGGCGCAACCTGATCCGGACCGCGCGGCACAAGGTTTTTTGACGCTGGGCCGGCGGTTCTTGAACAACAAGCACGACATCATCGACGACCGCATCGACGTCGTGATGCGCACGACTCAGGCCCTAACGGTCGCGTGTGCTCGCTGCCACGATCACAAATTCGACCCAATCCCGACGGCCGATTATTACTCACTGTATGGCGTGTTCGACGCCAGCAAGGAACAGCAAGTTCCGATCACCGCCCCGAGCGAAGAATACACCAACGGCCTCAAAGAACGCGAAGCCACGGTCAACGAATACAAAGACGCGGAGTTGAAGAAGCTGCGCGAGCACGTTCGTCAGAACGTCGGCGACTATCTCTTGCTCGCGCAGTTCAAAGCCAACGACGAAGCCCGGCCGGAGCTGTCCAAGCACATGGCCAAGCTCAACGCGAGCAAATTCCTGCTCGAACGTTGGAAGAAGGAAGTCGAACGCTTCGGCAAGGAGCACTCGCCGGTATTCGCCCCCTGGGTCGCGCTAGCGAAGCTGCCGGAAAAAGATTTCGCCGCGCAAGCCGCGCCGATCTGCCGCGAGATCGCCTCGAAAAAACTTAACGGCAAGCCAATCAACGAACGTGTCGCCAACATGTTCATGGGCGAGGTCCCCGCGTCGATCCAAGACGTCGCCAAGCGTTACGCGACGCTGTTCGCCGACGTCGATAAGCAATGGCAAGAGACGCTCAAAAAGGCCGTCGATGAAAAGCAACCAGCGCCGAAGGAAATCGACGACAAACCAACCGAAGAACTTCGCCGCGTGATCTACAGCGACAAATCCTTCGCGAATATCCCAGACGATCAAGCGGAAAACGCGTTCTTGAAACCGACCAAGGACAAACTGAAAAAGCTGCGCGAAGAGGTCAATCAATGGCGTTCGTCCGACAAGGCACCTTTGCAAGCCCTCGCGCTGATCGACGAAGAGAAGCCGGCCAAGGATCATGCAATCCTGCTCCGCGGCAATCCTGGCCGTCCGGGGGCGCGCGTGCCGCGGCAGTTCCTGAAAGTCGTCGCCGGCGATGAACGCAAGCCGTTCAGCAGCGGCAGCGGCCGGCTGGAACTAGCCCGCGCGATCGCCTCGCCCGAGAATCCGCTCACCGCCCGCGTGATGGTGAACCGCGTTTGGATGCACTATTTCGGCAGCGGCTTGGTCGCCACAGGCAGCGACTTCGGCATCCGCACGGGTCCGCCGACGCATCCCGAATTGCTCGACTACCTGGCCGCGCGCTTTGTCGCCGAGGGTTGGTCGCTCAAGAAGTTGCAGCGACAAATCCTGCTCAGCGCCGCGTATCAGCAAGCGAGCGTTGATCGGCCTGATGCCCGGGCGATCGATTCCGAAAACAGTTTGCTCTGGCGTGCGAATCGCCGCAGGTTGGATCTCGAAGCGCTGCGCGATTCGCTGCTCGCTGTGAGCGGCACGCTCGATGAGACGAGGGGCGGACCTTCGATCGAGATGGTCAACCCGCCGAAGAGCCGCCGCCGCAGTGTTTACGGTTACATCGAGCGGCAGAACCTACCCGGGTTCTTCCGGACCTTCGACTTTGCGAGTCCCGACAATCACACGTCGCAACGGTTCATGACGACGGTGCCGCAGCAGGCACTGTTCCTGCTCAACAGCCCGTTCATGGTCGAGATGGCCGCGGCGCTGTCGCGGCGCGACGAGGTCAAGGATCTCGATCAGGTCCCGGCCAAGGTCACGAAGCTCTTCCAATTGACTCTAGGGCGGGAACCCAGCGCCGAGGAACTGGCCGCGGCGCAGGAATTCCTCGGTGACACGCCGGCCAAGCCCGAGAACAAGGATCATCATCAGCGCTGGCTGCGTTTCGCCCAGGCGCTGATGCTGACCAACGAGTTTACGTTTGTGGATTGAGAATTTAGCAGCTCGACGCGTAAGCAAGGGTGTGTGGCAAAAAACTCTTGCGTACCTCGCTTACGCTTCGGGTTAAAATTGAAAGTCCAGCGAAAATGCCCGCCGATACCATCGGCGGCTTTGTTACACTTAACCCCGACATCCATGTATTTGCCGCCGCTCAATCGCCGTGAGATGCTCTGCCGTAGCGGGTTGGGGTTTGGAAGCCTTGCGCTCGGGAATCTGCTGACGCAAACGGGCATGCTCGGAGCAAACGCGCAAGCTAATCAAGCCGTCGGTGCCGCGTCGCCGCTCAGTGCCAAGAAAGCGCCGCTGCCGGCCAAGGTCAAGCAAGTCATCCATATCTTTTTGAACGGCGGTTGCTCGCAGGTCGATACGTTCGATCCCAAACCGGCCCTCGAAAAGTACGCCGGCAAACCGATCCCGGTCCACAAACCGACCGAACGCAAAACAGGCGCGGCGATGCCCTCGCCGTACAAGTTCAAAAAGTACGGCGAGAGCGGGATCGAGGTCAGCGATATCTTTTCGCACGTCGGCGAAGTGATCGACGAGTTCTGCGTCGTCCGCTCGATGCACGCCGATGTCCCGAACCACGAGCCGTCGCTGCTGTTGATGAACTGCGGCGAGGCGCGATTGGTGCGGCCAAGTCTCGGCTCCTGGGTCACGTACGGGCTCGGCACCGAGAACGAAAACCTGCCGGCGTTCTTGGCGATGTGTCCCGGCGGGTATCCGATTCAAGAGACGCAAAACTGGCAAGCCGGGTTCCTGCCGGGCATCTATCAAGGAACCTACGTCGATTCGCAGCACTCGGACATCGAGAAGCTCGTCGAGCACATCAAGACCAAGCACCAATCGCGCGAGGATCAACGCGCGCAGTTGGACTTGGCTCAGAAACTGAACCGCATTCATCAAGAAGCTCGAAAGGGCGATCCGCAACTCGAATCGCGGATCCATAGCTTTGAACTCGCGTACCGGATGCAGCACGAGGCGACCGAAGCATTCGACATCAACCTGGAACCGCAACATGTCCGTGACATGTACGGCAAGGGGACGCACGCGCGGCAATTGCTGATCGCGCGGCGTTTGATCGAACGCGGCGTCCGGTTTGTGCAGCTCTGGCACGGCAACGGCCAACCGTGGGACAACCACGATGACCTCGAAGTGAACCACAAGAAGCTCGCCGGCGAATGCGATCAGCCGATCGCGGCGCTGATCAAGGACCTGAAGCAAAGCGGTTTGCTCGAGACGACGCTCGTCATGATCAGCGGCGAGTTCGGCCGCACGCCGACGGTCGAACTGCCGACACCCGGTTCGAACCAGGGCAAAGTCAACGGCCGCGACCACAACCACTATGGTTTCACGATGCTGTTAGCCGGCGGCGGGATCAAGAAGGGCCACATCCACGGCGTAACCGACGAGTTCGGCTTCGCCGCGGTCGAGGACAAGGTGCATGTCCACGATTTGCACGCGACGATCCTGCACTTGCTCGGCTTCGACCACGAGAAGTTCACGTTCCGCTACGCCGGACGAGACTTCCGATTGACCGACGTGCACGGGCAATTGGTGAAGGGGATTTTGGCTTAGTCGATGGATCACGGATAACACGGATCAGACTGATTAACGCGGATATACAAAATTGAAAATTGCATCTCCGTGCCTATCCGCCTGGTCCGTAAAATCCGTGATCCAATCATTTCTCGCCGGCGAGTTCTTTTAGCGAGACAGATTTGAACTCGCCTTGATTGTCTTTGGCAAGCGTGCGCAAATTTGGCCCCGTTGGAAATTCGGCCGTGAACTGGATCACATGAATCTTGGTCGCCGTGGCGTTTTGCTTGGCCAACTGCGCGAGTTCGGCATCGCTGATGTCGTCCTTCGCATCGCCATCGGTCAGCAAGAAGATTACATCTGGCCGCATCTTGAGCGCCAGCGACAACGCCATGTAATGATCCGTTGCCCCCTCGGGTTGAATCCCGTTGATGTACTTCTCGGCAGCTTGCTTGTTCACGTCAGTCGCAAAGATCAGCTTGCCGGCGTCGGCCCCCGGTTGAAACGCGCGGGCTTCTTGGTTGTAGAAGATCAGGTAGAACTGGTGGACGCGCTCCAGCGGCGCAAGACTCGCGAGGAGTTCCTTCTTCGCAGCCGCCATCGGCTTGCCCCGGGCGATGCTCATGCTGGCCGAGCGGTCGAAAACATAGACAAACTTGGCTCCTTCGGCTTCGATGCCGAAGAGCTTTGTCCAGACGAAGCCGAGTTGCGACGGCGGTTTTGTAAAGGGCGTCTCGGAATTGTTCCCTTGAAGGAACTTTTTGAGTTCTTCCTGATTCGCGCGCTCTTCGGCAGTAGGACCCGGATTGGGTTGCTGTGCTGAGGCGCTGTTCGCAAGCACACACAAGCATGCAGCCAAAAGCGAAACTTGAAGCGTTTTCATGTTGGCTCGCCGATTAATTAGCATGATCGAATGGAATCAATTGTCGCCCTCGCTAACGCAACGGGCTACAAATTGATCATATCAATTCTTTCATCGGCTGCGCGCCGCCGTCCACCAGATATTGCGGCCGGCCGCTCAGATCGTTGACCGTGACGGTGTTGACGTCGATGCCGACGTTGCGGTAGAGCGTCGCGTGGACTTCGCCGAACGTCACGGGGCGGTCCTTGGCGTGGCCCGCGTCGCGGGTCGTCGA
>JBGSSS010000069.1:0-12397 GCA_041736895.1 Pirellulales bacterium | reverse complement strand
ATGGACCTAGCAAACTTGCACGCAGTACCTTCCTGCCTGGAAATCAAACTCCAACGGCAACATCCGTCACCGTAAAAAAATCCGTCCGGCAGATCGCCTGCCTGACAAAAAAACCTTGACCTCTTACACAGTCGCTTTTGTGGTAAATTATTGCTTTTTTTCGAGGAATGAATCATGTCCAGCTCCACTCCACGTCGTCAATTTCTCCAAGCCGCTTCCCTCCTCACCGCGGGTGCTGCCTTGAACTGCTCCGCTACAAACGCCGCAGAAGTTCCTGCCGACTTCAAGATCACCAACAAGCGCATTCGCCAATCGGTCGTCCAGTGGTGCTTCAACCCGATGCCGGTCGAGGAACTCTGCGCGGCTTCGGCGAAGCTGGGGTTCGAATCGGTCGAGCTCGTCGATCCCAAGCATTGGCCGACGCTCAAGAAACACGGCCTCACCTGCGCGATCGCCGGCAGCCACGGTTTCTCCAAAGGCTTTGCGCACAAGGAAGAACACGCCGAGTGCCACGACAAGCTACGCAAGAGTATGGCCGCGGCCAAGGAGTTCGGCTGCCCCAGCGTGATCACCTTCTCCGGCTTCAAACGCGAACTCACGACCGACGACGCGACGCGGAATATGATCGCGGGTCTAAAAGCCATTGTCGGCGAAGCGGAAAAACTCGGGATCACGCTTTGTTTGGAGCATCTCAACTCGCGCGTGCCGACCGAGATGAAGGGGCACCCCGATTACTTCTGTGATCACATGGATGCGACGATCGACATCATCAAAGCGGTCGGCAGTCCGCGGCTCAAGGTCCTCTTTGACATCTACCATGTCCAGATCATGGACGGCGACGTGATCAGCCGCCTGCGCCAGCACAAGGACTACATCGGCCACATCCACACCGCCGGCAACCCCGGCCGCAACGAGATCGACGACACGCAAGAGATCAATTACAAGCCGATCATGGAAACGATCGTCGACATGGGCTACAAGGGTTTCGTCGGGCAAGAATTCATCCCGGTGAACAAAGACAAGATTGCGTCGCTCGCGTACGCGGCGAAGCTGTGTGATGTGTAGTCTTTAGCAGCCCGCGGCGTAAGCAAGGGAGTCCGGCGTTTGATTCCCTTGCTTACGCTGCGGGCTGCTAAATTGCGCGGGCTGCAAAATCACATCGTCGGCCACGAGAACAACCGGATCGTATTCCCATCCGGATCGGCGGTCACCAGTTCGAAGAAGCCTTCTTCCTGCTTCCGGGGCGCGGTGTAGGGCATGTTCAATTCGTCCAAGCGGTCGGCGATCTTGCGCAGGTTCTGGACCTCGAAGCCCATGCTCCAACGGCCGTTCGGCTCGCCGGGCAACTCGCGGTCGAGCAGCGCGATCCGCGACTCGCCGGCCTCGATCAGGGCGTACCCATCATCGGTGACGCGCATTAGCACGCGCAAGCCCAGCGTGTGGCGGTACCAATCGACCATCCGCTGCCAATTGCTGGTGCGGATTTCCACGCAATACAAACTCGGACGTAATTCGCGATTCAGCATCAGCAAGCCCAGAGAATTCAAATACGAAACATGGAGGGGCGGAGGAAAATCAAAGCGGCACAGAGCCAGTAAACGCGGTGAAGACAATTCAGATGACGCGGCGCATGATGCCATCCTTGAGGAGTTTGACGTTGAAGTTGATTAGCAAGCTGACTTGTTTATGGCACAAGCGGATGTGTGTTAAAAGTTGGGATTCATGGATGGCGGCTAGATCTTCTAAGGATTTCAGTTCAACCATAATCCGGTCTTGGACCAAGAAGTCAAGCTTGTAAGTCTTTGGCGCCAGGCCTTTCTTGCAGGTGGAAATCCCAGCACGAACAGTAATGCTGAAAACTTGCGCAGATATCCCAATTCGGTTTTCAGCACCTAACACAGGTGACTAAAGCGGGGTTTGCCCGCAAAATTCGAGTTCACGCGCGAAAGTTTCACGCCATGCTTCACAGAGATAATTGCAGGAAAATGCAGGCAGCAGAATATTCCTGAGACATTCTCTGGCGTTCATTCTTCTGCCAACGGCCAGACTTTTTTAGCATCGATTGTTCCGTTTCGCCAAGGAAAACAGCTTCGGGAAAGGCCCTTAATAGGGACTAACTGAAGCTTCGCTGAATCAAATATCCCTGATGCTGAAGACTTGCTAAATGCATGGCTAAATAGAATTGTCTGGTCTCCGAACTTTTCAACGACGCGGTCATCGCCGCTTTTCATGCTGGATCTGCCGCAATTCGCGACTCTTTTCGTGATAGCACTCCCCGGGAAGTGATTTCAATCATGCAACGTGAATATCCTCGTTTACCAATGAGCAACAAACGTTGCGCTAGCGATCTCGCGGACGCGCGAGATTTTCTTGACCCGATTGCGGAGAAATTTGCAGGCTCAAGGTTCAATTCAATTACTCATCGGGCCATGTCTTCTCTGGAGGGATACCATGTCGGAACGGAACAAACCGAAAAGCTATCGTTTTGAATCGTTGGAGGAAAGGAGCGTGTTGGCGGCGTCAGCTATTGCGGCGCTGGCCAAGTCGGCACCGGTTTTTGGCGCTGCCGCGAAGGCGGTTGCTTCGGCGAATGCGGCTTGCTTTGCCCCGCCGACCACCGGCACGGGTTCGGCATTGCCATCGCTGGGCGCGGCGTTTCGCGGCGGAAGCGGCGCGCATCAAGGCACCGTCACCGGTTTAGCAACCACGCTGACCGACTCGACGGGGACCAACACCGCGGTGGGGTTCGCTTCCTATGTCACCAAAACCGTTAACGGCGTGACGACGAAGCAATTCGACGTCAGTGTTTCGGGCGCGGTCGCTGGGGCAAAGCTGACGGTCAACGTCGGAGGCGTCGATGTCGGCACGATCACCGTGAACGACAACGGTACGGGGAGATTGTCGTTTGCGACGAATCCCAAGACGGGACAGACGGCGTTCCCCGCCAACTTCCCGGCCACGGTCGATAGCACGACAGCGGTCAAGCTCGGCACGGATCTCAATGGAACGTTGGCCAAGGTCACGAAACCGTGTGGACCAGGGACCGGCGTGACGGTGACCGATGTCACCCTCGTCGCCGCCAAATTGTCCGATTCGACCGGCACGAGCCCGCTCAAGGCTCATGTCAGCTTCAGCTCCGCCAACGTCAACGGCACGGTGATGTCCGCGTTTCGCGTTTGCGTCTCGGGCGGAACCGCGGGCCAAGTCGTCGATGTGACGATCTCAAGCACCGATGCTACGACCGGCGCGGTAACGAAGACGTCGGTCGGCACAATCACGCTCGACGCCAACGGCCGCGGGCAATTGCTTTACACGACGAATCCCGGCAGCCGGGGAATCGGCGTAGCGTTCCCCGCAACGTTCCCGACCTCGATCACGGCCGGAATGACCGTTGGCGTTGATACGCTCACGGCCACACTCGCCACGATCACGGGTCGTCCCGGAAAGCACCGCTAGTTGAGTTTTTAGCAGCCCGACGCGATAGCGAGGGAAATTGTGTGGCATGGTCCACCACGGCCAACGGCTGCGAGAGTTTTCTCGCGGCCGTTGTTTTTTTAGTAGCCCGCAGCGTAAGCAAGGGGGTGAAAAAACTTGCCACACTCGCTCACTTACGCGTCGGGCTGCTAAAGAGCCGGTCCTTCGGACCTGCAAAGTGAGCACGAAAAAAGCCGAGCGCACAATGTACGCTCGGCTCACATTGAACTCATTGATGACTCATGAATAACAGCGATCCAGCGTCGTTTTTATCGCCCTCGCTAACGCTACGGGCTACAAAAAACGCGGAAGTCATCCTTGAGTTCGTGCCTTAACTCTTCTCGCCGAGCAATTCCTTGAGCTTCTCTTCGATTGCGTCGGCCCAGATTTGGTAGCCCTTGGGCGAGAGATGCAGCAAGTCCGGCATGATCTCCTTGCTGAGCGTGCCATCTTCGGTCAGGAACTTCGGCCCGATGTCGAGGAAGAAGACTTGCTTGTTGTCGGCCAGCTTTTCGGCGACCTTGCTTGCTTCGGCATTCTTCTCGCGCTGCGGGTTCGGTTTTTCGCCGCGCGGGAAGATAGCCAGGATGAGCACCTTGGTCTTGGGCGATTTTTGTTGGATCGTCTTCACGACTTCGACGATGCCTTCGCCGATTTGCTGGCCGGTGTATGTATTCCCGCCCGAGTTGTTGGTCCCGATCATCACGACAGCGACCTTGGGCTCGACGCCATCGAGATTGCCGTTCTGCAAACGCCAAATCACGTGTTCCGTCTTATCGCCTCCGATGCCCAGATTCACCGCATTGCGCTTGGCGAAGTTTTTGGCCCAAGCCTCTTTGCCGGCACCTTCCCAACCTTGCGTGATCGAGTCACCGATGAAGACCAGATCGACGTTGCCTTGTTTGATTCGTTCATTGAACTTGTTGTGCCGATCTTGAAATCCTTTTTGGATGGTCTTGCCATCCTTATCGAATTTCGGATTGGCCGTGTTGGCCGCATGCTTGCCTTCGGCCGGTTTGACCAGTTGGGCAAAGATCGGCATCGCCCACATCAACGCCACGACCGACAAAATCGCTACCACTCGACGCATCGCAGAACTCCCTCAAAAAGCAGGTGTAGAAACGCCCCGATGATCCGCCTCCCGGAGTCAGCATACTCATTTTCCCGCGGCAAGCAACAAATAGCCGTCAATTTGACTCATGTTGTCTGGTTTGAGCTAGGGTTGTCGTGCCCGTGTCGATCACAACCGTACAACGGACTTCCAGTCCGTTGCAAGAAGTTCAGATTTCGACGGACTAGAAGTCCGTCGTACAAGCTGTAGACACGCCCACCATCCTTTTATCCCGGAGCGAAGAACAATCATGTCGCAGCGCAAACGAATCGGAATTCTCACGAGCGGCGGCGATTGTCCTGGGTTAAATGCTGTGATTCGCGGCGCGGTGAAGGCCGGCACGCAGTTGGGCTACGACATGGTCGGATTTTTGAAAGGCTATGAGGGTCTGGTCGATCCGGTCAGCTATCTTCCGCTGAACAATAAAAACACGAGCGGAATTTTGACGCAGGGCGGCACGATTCTCGGCTCGACGAACAAGGGCCGCTTCGTCGCCGTCGCCGGCGTTCACGATCGCGTCGAACTCGATCCCGAATTGCTAGCGAGTGTGCGCGTGACGTGCGAACAGCTGAACATCGGCGGGTTGATTTGCGTCGGCGGCGATGGCTCGCTCGCGATCGCGCAGCAATTTCATGAATACGGGATTCCGGTCGTGGGCGTGCCGAAGACGATCGACAACGATCTTTCGAGCACGGCGTTTACGTTTGGATTCGATAGCGCCGTGGCTTGTGCGACCGATGCACTCGATCGGCTGCACACGACGGCCGCGAGCCATCAGCGCGTGATGGTGCTCGAAGTGATGGGACGCCACGCCGGTTGGATCGCGTTGTACTCCGGGTTGGCCGGCGGCGGCGATGTGATCCTCTTGCCGGAGATCGATTGGACGTTCGAAAACGTCTGCCACAAGATTCTGGAACGCGATCAAGAAGGGAAACATTTCACCCTGGTCGTTGTCGCCGAAGGGGCACGGTTGCCCGACGGGGCGTTCGTCGGGGAACAGCGTGCCGAGGTGAAGCAACAGATGAAACTCGGCGGCGTTGGCACGGTGGTGGCTCGTGAGATCGAGAATCGGCTGCATCGCGAAGTACGCTGCGTCGTGTTGGGGCATCTGCAACGCGGCGGCAATCCGACGAGCTTTGACCGCGCGTTGGCGACGCAATTCGGCGTCCACGCGGTTCGCTTGGTGCACGAACAACGCTTCGGCGAGATGGTTTGCTACTGGCCGCCGAAGATGGACAGCGTGCCGATTTGCGAAGCGGTGAATAAACTTTCGACCGTCGATCCCGATTCGTCGGCCGTGCAAGCCGCCCGCGCGCTGGGGATCAGCTTCGGTGATAGCGCGTCGAGCAAGAGTCCGTTTACGGTGCGAGACAGCACGGAAAGCAAGCCAGTGAAGCATGTGGCGCTGACACAGTTGGCAACGCCCACGACCGCCCAGACGCCAGTCATTGCCGCCGTTGCAGGGTTGACTCACTAAACTATTGAGATCGCTATTCAGAAGAGCCCGCGGCATGTCTTTGTCGCGGGCTTTTTGTTTTAGTGCGTCGAAATTGATTTGGCAGGGATACAAATCTTCTTGTAAAATAAGTAACGGCACTGCTTACAAGGAGAATTCGATGAACTTGCAACAAACTCTGGCGAATGTTCAGACTTGGCCGATTGGCGATCAATATGCCTTGATCGAGCAGCTTTTAGAAAAACTTCCCGAAGAGATCGAGGTTCAAGATATCAGCGATGAAGTGATGCAGCTTATTGACGAGCGGTTGGAACGTCAAAAGAATCATCCTGAGAAGACATATTCTTGGGAAGAAGTGAAAGAGTCCCTGCGCACTCTGGACCAGCCATGATTTTCGATATCCTGCCTGAAGCAAAGCGTGATATTGAAAAAGCTTTCCGGCATTACCGCAATTTGTCGATTGAACTCGGCGAAGCGTTTACAGATCGACTTGAGTACTGTCTAAACAAGATTCGCGACAATCCTCATACGTATGGTATTCTGAGGAAATCAGCCAAAGCGGCTACTCTGAAGCGGTTTCCCTATGTCGTGTACTTTCAAGTCACGACTGAAATCGTTCGTGTCGTTGCCGTGTTGCACGCCAAGCGAAATCCGCGAATCTGGCGGAAACGGTTGCGTTGATATCAAAGCACTGACGCGCCGCAGCCGCGAGTGGTCAAGATTTTAAGCCGCCGCGTGTGCAAGCCTAGCGTGATCTCAGCCAGATTCCACGATTTGAAAGCCGCGCGTCAGGACAGTATTCTAAGAGGCGAGTGAGCGGCCATCTTTGGAACTTGCTCACTCCCCTGCCCTGGTCTCCCGCCTCCTTGTTTTCTCCAATTCAAATCATGCGCGCCTTCTTCATCCTTGGCTTGTCTCTTGTCTGTTCCTTGACTTCGACGCTTTACGGCGCGGAAACGATCACAAAAACGATCGAAGTGCCCGCGGTTGCCGAGGCACGGCAGAACGTGGTCGTGCAATTTCCGCTCGAGTTACCCGTCACGCCAGCGCGAACGGTGACCGTCGTGGATGCGAAGTCCGGCCAGTCGATTCCGGCGCAATTGACGCATCCGTCGATTGCGCATGCCGCGCGCAAAGCCGGCAGCGAGTTGGTCTTCATCATTGACAAGCTCCCGGCCAACGAAGCACGCAGCTTCAAAGCGACAATCAGCGATGTGCCCATGAGTGCGGCAACCGAACTGAAAGATGGCTTTCGTTGGACAGAGACGCCGAACGAATTTCTGGAACTCAGCTACGGCGAGCGGCCGGTGTTGCGGTACATGATGAAACCGCTCGACGAAAAGAATCGCGAGCAGACTTACAAGGTCTATCACCACGTCTACTCACCCGACGGCAAGCAGATCATCACCAAAGGGCCCGGCGGCCAGTTCACACATCACCGCGGGATCTTCTACGGCTTCAAGGTCAGCTACGGCGACGATCTCAAGAAGGTCGCCGATATCTGGCACTGCACCAAGGGAACACATCAATCGCACGAAGGCGTCGCCAGCACCGACGTCGGACCCGTCCTCGGCCGGCATGTCGTGAACATCGATTGGCACGGCGTCGAGAAAGAAGTCTTCGCCAAGGAACAGCGCGAACTAACGGCCTACAACACACCCGGCGGAACGCTCATCGAGTTCGCCAGCGTCGTGACGCCCGTCGGCGACAAGATCAAAGTCGATGGCGACCCGCAGCACGCGGGCTTTCACTTCCGCGCGAGCAACGAAGTCTCGGAAAAGACCAAGGCTCAAACGTATTACCTCCGCCCCGATGGCCAGGACAAACCGGGTGCGACGCGGAATTGGGACTCGAAGAAGAACGCGGCGCACAAGAACTTGCCCTGGAACGCGATGAGCGTTGTCGTGGGCGGCGAACGCTACACGGTCGGGTATCTCGACCTGCCGACGAATCCGAAGGAAGCCCGGTTCAGCGAGCGCGACTACGGCCGGTTCGGTTCGTACTTCGTCAGCGAAGCGACGCAGGACAAGCCGCTGCGGGTGGATTACCGGCTCTGGGTGCAGCCCGGCGAAACCACGGTCGAAGAAATGCAAGCCCGCTCGGCGGCGTTTGTCGAAGGGGTGAAGGGGCCGTAAAATGGAGGCGGTTACTCAAATTTCACGGAGCACAAAGATGAATCTTCAGCAAACTTTGGAAAATATCGAAACGTGGACGATCGAGGAACAGCATGCCCTATTGCGGGGTTTATGGCATCGGTTGCATGGTGAAGTGCTTGTCGAAGACATCGACGATGATTTGATGATGGAATTAGAGGCACGGATGGAACGACATCGTCAAAATCCGACTGATACCTATTCTTGGGAAGAAGTAAACGCCTCACTGAAATCTCGGCATCAACAATGAACCTAGAGTATTACCCAGAAGCGCGGGCTGATGTTCAGAAAGCTTATGATTGGTATGACGAATGTTCTTATGAAGCGGCCGAAGGCTTTCGCGCAAGTCTGAATTACACTCTTGGAAAAATAACGGAGAATCCAAATGCCTATGGTTACGTCAAAGGAACTGTGAAGGTCGCGAGTTTGAAACGATTTCCTTATGCCGTATATTTTGAAGTGGAACTTGATCGCGTAAAAATCATTGCCGTGATGCATCACAGCAGAAACCCCCGCATTTGGAAGAAACGACTACAGTGACCAACGCGCGTTAGGCTAGTCCCATTACTTCACGGCCGCCATTGTTATCGCGATTGGAAACGACGGTTGAAATAATCTTTTTCAACATTGAGGATTTCAAGCCCGCTCGGCGGCGTTTGTCGGAGGGGCGAAGGGGCCGTAAAATAGAGGCGGTTACGTTCTTTTCAAGGAGTACTATCATGGATTTGCAGCAAACTTGGGCTCAGGTGCAGGCGCTGCCGATTGCGGATCAGTGGAAGCTTCTTGAGTACCTGCAAAATACACTGCCTCCAGAACTTGTTCGGCAAGCACTTGTAAATACTGAGTTGATCTCCGAGCTTGAGTGTCGTGTTGAATATGACATTGCACATCCCGAAGGTGGCTGCACTTTTGAAGAATTCTGGGCAGAACGAGCAGCCAAAAAATGAGTTCTTTTGCATGCCAGCATGAAATCCTATCTCATGACGCGTAGATCTGAACCTAAGGAATTTCCCCCTATGCACAAAACGTTGTCTGCTCTGCTGAGTCTATTCATGGTCTCATCGACTGTAGTCGCCGCCGACCCCACCGCGCTCTACGAAGAACGCACCGTCACCATCAGCGTCGACGGCAAGGACAAAACCTTTAAGTATCGCCTCCTGAAGCCAGCGAAGGTCGAGGCCGGCAAGAAATACCCGCTGGTCTTGTTCCTACACGGCGCTGGCGAGCGCGGGGATGACAACAAGAGCCAGCTCAAGTACGGTCCGACGTGGCTGGCCGATGACAAGAATCGCGAGAAGTACCCTTGCTATGTCCTTGCGCCGCAATGCCGCTCGGGGAAGAAATGGGCCGAGGTCGATTGGTCGGCCGCGACGAGCACACCGATGACGCCCGAACCGGGTTCTCAAATGAAAGCCGCACTCGCCGCGCTCGATGACACGATCAAGAAAGAGCAAGTCGATGAAGCGCGGCTCTATCTGACAGGCCTTTCGATGGGCGGTTACGGAAGTTGGGATCTTGCCGCGCGCCAGCCCGATCGCTTCGCCGCGGTCGTGCCGATCTGCGGCGGCGGGGACGAGAAGCAGGCGGCGAAGCTCACGAAGTTGCCGATCTGGGTCTGGCACGGTGACGCCGACAAAGCGGTGAAGGTCGAGCGCTCGCGGCAAATGGTCGAGGCGATCAAAACCGCCGGCGGTTCGCCGAAGTATACAGAGCTACCGGGCGTTGGCCACGATAGTTGGACCGCGGCGTATACCGGTCCGGAGAATTGCCTGAGCTGGCTGTTCGAGCAGAAAAAGTAGCCGAGGTCGTAAGACCTTGGCGTGTTGCGTGTTGTCATCGTTCGACGTGAGTCATCCAAAGTCTTACGACTTCGGCTACGAGGGTGCTTTCTCCTTCTCGTCTTCTTTCTTCTCTTCCGGCGGATCGGACAAGCGCTCGTAGCCGAGCGTCGTTTCCACTTCTTCGGCAAGCGCGCAGAGTTGTGATAGCGTGCGCATCGCGACGACCGGCAAGTTGTCGAAGATCGACATCGATGCGGTTAGCATGTGCTGGGGATTTGTCAGGTCCGGGGTTCCCTCGAAGCAGTATTGAATAACCGAGACTTTTTCATCCTCATGGGCAAATGGGTATTTGAGCTGGCCGAGCGAGCGCACGAAGCCTTCGAGTTGTTGCTTCAACGCATCCAGATTTTGCGTAAACGCATTGGCGACGCCGCGGGGCGTGTTTTCCCCTTGCAACCGGCTGATGAGCGACGTGACGGCGATTTGCCGCTGCCGTAAATCGAACAGCGTCGGCCAAATCGCGTGCAAACTTGTGATCAGCGCGTAAAACATCTTCGCCCGTTCGACCTTCTCCGCATGCTCGGGGATTCGCTCCGCCAACCCAGGATGCAAGAGAATCCGCAGCCCGCAATTCAAGCGCGCCATCGCGTGTTCTTCGTATCGATCAAGTTTGGCGGAGCAAGCGCCGAACTGCTCCATGAGCTGTTGATACCAAGTCTGGGCTTCATTGCGATTCGCGGGCAGGCGCGGAAACTCGCCTTTGACCGGTTTGCTCTGCGCATTGTAAATCGCCAGGATTTGTTCCAGTTCAAACCGGCCATCATCAAATTTATTGAACTCTTTGAGTTGTTCGCGATAGGTTTCCTGGTGTTCGAGTTGAGCCGCGCGGCTCTCGCGCAGTTGCTGCTGCAATTGCTGCGGCTGATGCGGCAGTTTGAGCTGCATTTCGACCCAGGGCAGCGCGCGGAGACCGGAAAAGTGGCCTTGGAAAAAGCGCCGCAGCGCTTTGAAGCTCTCCTCTTCTTGCTTGCGCAGCGCCAAGAGTTTTTCGACCGGGGTGACCCGCGATTGCCACTCGACCTTGGTGAGCCGTTCCTGATAGAAGTCTCGCGTCAAGCGCAGTCCGAGCGCGCGAAAATCGAGGAACAAATCTTGCGCCGGTCCTTCGTAATGAAAGATGCCCGGCTCGTTTTCGCGTTCCGCCACGGCGACGCGTTCGGAGTGCGAAGGATGCGTGTCGAGCCAGCCGGTCTTGGTTTCAGCGGTCAGTTTCTTGATCTCTTCGAGTGCTTTGGGCGGTAAGCGTTCGATGTTGGCGGCGATCAATTCGGCCCAATTGTCCGGCAGCCGGCCATCGCGCCAGAAGTCGCCCAGATCATCGTACGCCAGCGATTCGGCGATGCCGAGGATCGGCAGTTTTTCGGAACTCGTGCGAAAAGTTTTGCTGCCGGCCAAGCGGATCTCGTTTAGGTCGGCGTCGTATTCCATCTGCCGCAGCAAGATCGAACACACGGCATTTCCCGCCATCAAGAAGCACCAGACGATTCGCCGCACCAACCAAATCGCCCAAGTAGAAACCAGGAACAAGAAGGAAAGAATGCCATCATCAGCCGCTTTCTCCTCCAGCCACTCGTCCCAGCTATCGCGCTCATAAACCAGCCGTGCGAACCAAAAGTTGACCGTGCGGATCAGGTATGAAAAACGCAACGCCGATCCTTGCGTAAAGTGGCCAAACTCATGCGCCAGCACCCCGGCCAGTTCGCGCGTATTCATGCCCGCGGCCAAGGGCATGCCGATCGTCAGGCTCAGTTTGTTACGCAGCATTCCCCAGAAGCCGTTCGTGTAGCTGGCCGCCGCATTGGCGCTCATGTCGAGGACGATTTCGCTGGGAAACGGCGCGCCCACGGCGTGGCAGATTTTTTCGATCAACGCGTACAGCCGCGGCTCTTGTTCGCGCGTGATGAGTGTCTCTTTGTAGCGCTTGCCGGATCGGGCGAAGATCGGTTTGATCATGATAAAGAGCAGCACGGCCACGCAGAACGGCGGCACGACGTAGATGAAAATTGCGGCTCTACCGCTGTTTTTCCCGCGGCCGAGATCCACCGAGAAGAGACTGCCGGTCAGCATCTTGATGAGCAGCCAACCCAGGCCGGCGATGAACCCAAAATACAACACGACCAGGAGCACCATGACGATGGCGACCAACATGACCGAGAGTTCGTACCCGGTCTGCGTTTCGACGGGCCGAATTTCGGCGGCGCTGAATGCCTGCGGGATTTGTTCGGGAATCCAGCGGCGTTTTTGAGGCGCGGCGGCTGCCGCCATCGGCGGCGCGCCCGCTTTAGCTGGAGCCGCAGCTTTTGCGGGAGCAGGAGCAGCCATTGCAGCGGCTGTTGCTACTGGCGGAACGGCCGGTTTGGCC
>JBGSSS010000088.1:0-65493 GCA_041736895.1 Pirellulales bacterium | reverse complement strand
CGGCGACTTCCTCGAGCAGCCGTTCGCGCGGCGTCTCCTCGACCAGCCGCACCAACGGTTCGATCTCCGGCCGGAACCGGACCGTGCCCGCCGGCAGCGCCGCCTCGGCAGCCGAGACCCCGGGCATGGATTGCAAAAAGTTCAGTCCCCCGAACCCGGCCGCTGAACCAGCCAATGCCCCAGCAGCAGCCGAACGAGAGAGAAACGCGCGTCGCGAAAAAGGAGTTTTCATGACTTCAACGTAGAGCGGCGCGGGGTTGGCGTCAAATTTTTGGGGTGGGCAAACTGTCGTTTCTATTAACGAAGGACTTAAATGCCTCAACAGAAAATGCCCATTTAGTCTGAATCAACTTCAGGTCTCTCTTGAGCAAATCCTTCGTTGGTAAAAAGTGCTAAGTGAGAATCGTTGGCTGATATCTTGAACCGCCCATTGTCTTTGCCCTCTAGGTAACGGTCATTAACTATTGAGCATCCCCAGCCACCGTAGCAATAAGCGGGGTCTAAGATTACATGAAAGTTCATGGTCCCGAATAAATCTGTGTTTCGACCTTTGGTACGCGCTTTCATTTGCAGAACGCGCTCCATGTCTCGGATGATTACAAAGCAGCGTTGAGAAGTCATCAACGGTTGAGTAGACGTTGAGAACAAAACGCAGTTACATTGGTACGGTTGTGCAATAATGTCTTTGACCATCTTATGATCCATATTGATGCAAATGTTCCCTTCCCCCTTGTAAAAAAGTGGGTTCTCCGGCAGTGCTTCCAGTTCATATCCACCAGGATTCTGTTGGTAAATCTCAGCAAGTTTCATGCTGTGATAATGCGTGTCGATCAGATAGACGAGCTTGTAGAATTGTTCAAGCAAATCTGTGTCTCTTGTTAGGATGACAACATCATCTCCAAACAAAATTGAGTGAAAGACGGCATTGACTAAAGTTTTCTCATCGTTTGCATTGATCGGTTTTTCAGATTCAATGACTTTCTGCATGAATCGCCAGCCGCGTTCACCAATAAAGGGAGCACAGAGCTTTTGGAGTTCAGCAGAAGTGGGTTTTTTGCCATTTTTGATTTCAAACCTTTCTGCCTGCTGCTTGCCGTAATGCTTACGAAGATAGAGCAGGTCCACATAATGGTTAGCTACTTCAGCCATATCGGAAGGCAAATCGTCTATACTGACTAGTGACACTCTTGCGTGCCCAATTCCTGCTTGCTCCTCTGCAATAGCATTCACCAAATAGTCGGGCATCCAAACATTGCATTTGGGGTTTTCAACCCAAGGTTGTAGCTCCTGCCAAACGTCCGTTGTTAAGCAAAGATGCTTATCAACGAAGGCGTCCCAAAACTCCTGGGGGATTTCGTGCGAAGTGAGGAATCCAGTGTCAAGAAACAGCTTGTAGTGCTTAGGCATCGTGGCAAAATGCGGCACTGATTTTAGATAGTCTGTTTCCGCAGAAGGTATTGGTGCTGTCCAGCGAAGTGGGAAAAGGTCAAATTTGAACTCAGGTGGTTTTTGCCGTTTCTCGCCGGTCACACGTACATAGTCCGGTTTTTTGTGGACGAAGTGACCAACAGTTGGGTTGTATCTAGGGTTTTTGGCCATGACTCAATCTTGTTGTATGAGCGAACGTCAATATACCCAAGACCTAGAACCCGTAGAATTGGTTCAGCAGCATCTCTCACTTTCTTTGGCTTCTGTCGCGGTCGACGGGTTGCTGGGGTTTAGCCCTTGGCTTACGGAGGGAATGAACAATGTTACTCCCACGTTTTTGATCTCAGAAGCTTCGCAGCTTCTTCAGTGCTACTGAATTCGCCAATTACATCTTTGAGATTGAAAAATCTCGCACCCTGAATTCCACCAGAAGAAATCTTCTTGAAATCCGTTTCAAAAGGATCGCCGCAATAAAATCGGCACCCGTCTGAAACTTTGTAGCCACACCCACTTCTAGCGGCTTCAATAATTGCAATGATCTTTTGATCGTACTTATTGCCTGAGTCTATCCCCGAAACAAATTTTTTCTTTAAATTCGTTCCATTCCATTCTATGTCATAGACGCTTTCAATTTGCCAAATCGACTGAACTGATTTGTTTGCATAGATTCCCACGTAAGCATGGTCTGTACAGTTGCGATCGCTAGGCTGGAAATAAATTCCATACTCTTTGTTCAAGGCATAAGTGTCGCCACATGGCAGAACCCTCATCAAGAAACTTGATTGGTCATACAAATGCGAGTCATTGCAATACTCAACATAATCATCGACAAGTGCAACGATTTCATTTTCGTATTCCTTGAAAAGCCCTTGAACTGATCGGCATATGCGTTGATAAGTAACATTACAAAACAGCACGGCATCATCGACTTTGCCAATCGCTTTTTTAATTTCTTGTAGAAGTGATTTGCTGATGCTCTGTTTAGTTAGCAAGAGCAAGATCTTTACCGATTCATTGCTGAAACTTCTTGAGTGTCGAATTAGCTGATCAGTGTCAACTGCAGCATCAACTTTTGCTTCAATCAAAATCTTGAAGCCCTGCTGGGTGATTAACCCATCCGGCACTGAATCCTTATGCCGAGTCTGCTGCTGGATAGAAATTCCAATTTCAACGTTAGCCCCGGTTATTTCGTTCAGTAACTTTGAAGCTTGTATCGGTGAATATTCGTAAATTCTGGCAATCAACTGTAACGTGTTGTTTGTAACCGTGTTTTCAACGGAAGAATAACGCTGAAAGTAATGAATCTTTGACATGCCTGCCCTTTTGAAGAAAGTTTCACAATCCCAGAATGCCCGCCGATACCATCGGCGGCTTTGTTTCAGCTGCGCTGTTCGTTCGTAGCAATGGCTACGAACTACCGCACCCGTTTCTCAATATCCTCGACCACATCATCGATCTTCACGCGCCATTGTTCCAGCGTGTCGCGGTCGCGGATGGTGACCGTTTTGTCGGTCATCGTTTGCGTGTCGACCGTTACGCAGTACGGCGTGCCGGCTTCGTCTTGGCGGCGGTAGCGGCGGCCCACTGCGCCGCTCTCGTCGTAGAACGCCACCATCTTTTTCTTGAGCGCGCGGTAGAGGTCCTGGGCGATCTCGGGCATGCCGTCCTTTTTCACGAGCGGGAAGACCGCCGCCTTGATCGGGGCGAGCCGGGGGTGGAGCTTCATCACGACGCGCGTTTGCATCTCGCCCTTGTCGTCGGGGGCTTGGTCCTCGGTGTAGGCTTCGCACAGGAACGCGAGCGTGCCGCGGTCCGCCCCGGCGGACGGTTCGATCACGTGTGGCGTGAAGCGTTCGTTGGTCAGCTCGTTGCGATAGGTCAGGTCCTTGCCGCTGCCGCGCCACTTCGGCTTGCCATCGGGGCCGAGTTCGACGCGCAGCTCCGGCTTGCTGTTGGGGTCGAGCTTGCCTTCCATGTGGCTGCGCAGGTCGAAGTCGCCGCGGTGCGCGATGCCCTCGAGCTCGCCGAACTCGCCGGCGGGCAAGAACGGAAACGCGTACTCGATGTCTGAAGTGCCGCAACTGTAATGGCTGAGTTCTTCCGGCGGATGCTCGCGCAGTTGTAGCCGCTCACGGCCGAGACCGTGATCGAGGTACCACTGGAAGCGGCGATCGCGCCAGTACTTGTACCACTGCGGTGACGACGCCGGATGGCAGAAGAACTCGATCTCCATCTGTTCGAACTCGCGCGAGCGGAACGTGAAGTTGCGCGGTGTGATCTCGTTGCGGAAACTCTTGCCAACCTGCGCGATGCCAAACGGGACGCGCACGCGCGAACTATCGACGACGTTCTTGAAGTTGACGAAGATCCCCTGCGCCGTTTCCGGCCGCAGGAACGCCGCATCGTCTTCGCCGCCAAGCGCGCCGACGATCGTCTTGAACATCAGGTTGTATTCCCGCGGCGCGGTCAGCGTGCCGACGGTCTTGGCATCGGGGCCGAGGACCTGCGCATGATCGCCGGCGAACTTGCTCAAGGAAAACGATTCGCCTTCCCACTTGAGGTCCTCGGCGTTCTTGCTGCGGACGTTGAAAAATTTCAGTGCCTTCTGGAGTAGATCGTCCTGCTCTTTTTCAGGCGTGTCGGGCAGGCAACTGACGCAGACGCGCTGATCGCGATAGCCGACCCAGCGGCAGCGGACGTGATCCTGGCGATAGCGCTTCTTGCTTTCGCGGCAGTCGACCATGTAGTCGTGGAAGAGGTCGTGGTGGCCGGAGACCTTCCAGACCTGCGGGTGCATGATGATCGAGCAATCGAGGCCGCACATCTCGTACGCCTCGGGTGCGCCGGGCAAGACACTCAGGTCGTCGTGGCCGGTGACCATGTCGCGCCACCACGCTTCCTTGACGTTGCGTTTGAGTTCGACGCCGAGGGGGCCGTAATCCCAAAAGCCGTTGATGCCGCCGTAGATTTCGCTCGATTGAAAGAGGAAGCCGCGCCGTTTGCAGAGCGAAACCAGTTTGTCCATGTCCATGGGAATTTTTCGAAATCGAGTGTGAGCTAATCGTCAAAGCCAAGGAGTTTATCTCCTTGGATCATTCATCGAGAACAATGTCGTCGCTAAAGTCCAGAATCGCAAGCAGTTGCGCTGCGATTCTGTACAGACAATGTAATGAACAGCGCGGTTCGGACCAAGGGGAGGTGCGCGTCCCTAGTCAAAGCCCAATTCTTTGAAAGTCATTTCAGCAGAAATCTCCTCGGGTTTACCGCCAACATGCTCCACGATCAGTGGCCGCAACTCGGCCAGGACTTCATCCATGGTTTGCAATTGTGTCTGTTTCGTTGCTGCAACAGTGCCGACGATTTTCAACGTGAGTTCCCCAAAGGTGGCCCAACCCGGGGGCGGAATGCAACGCCACAAGTTGACGACATAAGCCAGTGCTACCGCGATGAAGAGCACCGCGAACAATCCGAACAAGAATCCGGGATGGACAAAAAAACTGGCATAGATTGTCAGCAACAACAATCCCCAGAGAAAGATTTGAATCGCTCCGCGCACGTTTGGAGTGAGCCAGAGAGAGGCAGGGGTGAAATCGTATTTCTCGGGCAGGCGTTTCCAAAGCATTCGTACCTGGGAGGGCATCAACTCATCGGCAATCACTTCCTCGGGATGAATGCGTAACCGTGGATCGCCGACAACTTCGCGCACGAGTGCGCGCAGGGACAAGTAGCTTTTGAGAAAGCGGCAAGACTGTTGCTTGGCCGCGCGCAGTCGCTCATGAATGAGCGCGGCCAAATCGCCCACGGTACGAAGGCCGCCAAATTTCGATTGTTGCACCTGGATGCCGAAATGCTCTTCGACTTGCCAAACGAGTTCAATGGTATCGAGACCCATGAGAAATTGATCGTATAAATTCTTGCGAGGAATGAGTTCATTAGTTTAAGCCCAGGGTTTCGACGAAGCGTGCATCCAACGTCACAAGTTCGGACTTGCAGCCGATTGTATTGACAATCAGCGGCCTCAGTTCGGTGAGTATTTCGTCCGCGTCGCGCAATTCGAGATGCTTCGTGGCGGCTGTCAGGCTAACGAGGCGCAGGCTCAACTTACCAAAGGTGTCCCACCTCGCCGGCGGCGTGTTGCGAAAAGGACTCAACAGCCGGTACGAAATGACGATCACCGCGATGAGGAAGATCGCTCCGAGGAAAAGATAGTGGCCGGTGTAGGTGACACTCAGCCAAATGATGAATCCGAGAATGCCGAGATAGTTGATGAGCAAGAGATGCCTCAACAGCCGCGGCAATTCTAGGTCGTCGAGATGCAGCACCTCGAGATTCGATTCTTGCTTGAGCGAGGATTCTAGCTCTTTCCAAAGCGCGCGCCGTTGCGGCACGTCGAGCCGGTCGGCGACTCGCTCGTCTGGCTGGATGTTCAACGCCGGATCGTTGGTTACTTGCCGCACCACCCGCTGCACCTGACAAAACGCGTTCGCTGCCACGTCCTCGCGATTCGCGGCGTCGATGCGAGTTTGAATGATCGCCACCAAATCTCCCACGGTACGGACATGCCCACACTCCGAGGGCTGGAGCGTGATGCCAAAGTGATGCTCGATCTTAAACGTCAAGTCCAGCCAGTCTAGTCCCATTCGTCTATGTCCCCGAGGAGCGTCGAACGCTGCCAATGACTTGGATGCATGGCGGCGGTTCTCCAGGATCAACACTTGAACGCCGACTCCATGAGCTTATCCCCTTAGTAGCCCGACGCGTCAGCAAGGGAGTGAAAAGAAGGACGACACTCCCTCGCTGACGCGTCGAGCTGCTAAAGACAGAGGCAGAAGAATGAAGGCAAGCGAATGGAAAAAGATTATTCTTCTGCCTTCATTCTCTTGCCTAGATTTGCTGCGTTGTCACTTGTTCTGGATCTTGCCTTTCGTTGTTATAGTTATACTCGAACCTTCGAAGATCGCGAGAAACGTTCGTTCGTCGCAGAGTGCTGCACGCTCCTCTTCGAGTCGCCGCTAAACGGGGAATGAGTTCCTTTTTCCCTGTTCGCACTGTCGAGCCCGTGCAAGCCTACTCCCCAACCCCGAATCCCCAGCCCCCTCCCCCGCATGTTCCACCCCGTCGCCAAAGTTGGCAGCATCGCCGAAAACCAGGGGATCACCGTGGCCGTCGGCGAGCGGTTGGTCGCCGTGTTTTTTGAGAAGGGCGAGTACTTTGCCATCGACGATCTCTGCCCCCACATGGGCGCGTCGCTCGGCGCGGGCGAGTGCCATGACAAGGTCGTGCTTTGCCCCTGGCACGCGTGGCGGTTTCGCGTGACCGATGGGTGTTGGATGGACAACCCGCGGATCAAGACGGACAGCTTTCCGGTGCGGATCGTGGGGGAGATGGTCGAGGTGGATGTGCCGGAGTGACGGTTTACCAGACTCGCTTGATTGGATAATGATCAAGCTGAGTGTCAGAACTAATAATCTCAATATTCTCTGTCATCGCTTGAGCAATCAAGCACCGATCAAACGGATCGCGATGATGCCAGGGCAAGCCGATTTGCGTTTCTATCGCATCGAGAGTCAGTGGAATGATCTCTAAATCAAAACGTTGAATCGCATCATCAATCCAAGGACGGAATGGAATACCAAGCTTGAGTTTTCCGTTACTCAACTTGATCCCCATTTCCCACGGACTGGCGATGCTCAGATAGAGTTTGTTTGAGGCATCTTTGATTGTTGCGGCCGCAAGCGGGCTTAGCTTTTCAGGCTCGTTCACTGCCCAAATCAAAGCATGGGTATCGAGCAAAAAACTCATTACATGTAATCCTTGAAATCCTCTAACGGAGCATCAAAATCTTCGGCCATATAAAGGACACTGCCTCGCATAGCTCCCAATTGACGCTCACGTTTTGGTTCGGTCGGCTTTGTCACAGCGGTCAAAATCTTCGCCACGGGCTGATCGTTCTCGGTGATCAGAATCTCTTCGCCAGGCTGCAACCCGTGAACGAGATTGATCAGACCAGCTTGGGCCTCTTGGAGAGTGATTGATGTCATCGAAGCATCCTTTTTGAAGCGACTTGTCTCTTCAATTATACATCAAGCGCAGCATGCATCGCAAAAATGCTCCCAGGGGGTAAACCCCTGGGCTTTGTTTCTTGTCTTCATTCTTCATTCTAACTCCTAACTCCTTCATTCTTCTCTGAACTACTTCCGCAGAAACGCCTGCATGTGCTTCTTGTAGCCTTCGACGCCCGGTTGGCCATAGGGGTTGATGCCGATGAGGCGGCCTTCGACGATTGTCGTCAGCATCAGCATCTGAAAGAACTGGCCCATCGTGTATTCGTCGAGCCCGGGCAGGTGCAGGTCGGCCGTCGGGCGTTTGTCTTCGGCGTAGGCGGCGTTGGTGCCGTTAATCGCCGCGCTCAGAATCTCGGGCATGCTCTTGCCGGCGAGTTCGTTGAGCTTGTCCTGGTCGAGGTCGCTCTTTTCGATGGCGAGCCGGTCGCGGCGGTTCGTGTGGTAGATGACGTTGGTCACGAGTTTGTCGCGGCGGCCTTCTTGATGTTGCTGCCCGCGCGAGTGAAGGTCGCGCGTGTTGACGACGGTCAGCGGCGTCGCCCCTTTTTCGTGCTTGCCGAGGCTTTCGCTCAACAATTGGTCGTACCAGAACCCGGCCGCTTCGAGCCCCTTGCCCCAGGTGCTGAGCAAGCGCGTCGTGAGGCCGCGTTGTTCTTCGAGCAAGTGACAAACGCCGACGTAGTCGAGCACCGGGTTGCTGCCGAGCGGAGTTTTGTTGGTGAACGGTTCTTCATCGCGGAAGCGTTTGTTCATCGCCGCGGCCCCCTCGAGCAGCCGCACGATGTCGATCCCGATCACTGCGGCGGGCAGCAAGCCCACGGCGGTGAGAATCGAAAACCGGCCCCCGACGCCATCGGGAATGTCAAACGTATCGGGCAGGCCGAGCGCCTTGGAGAGTTCAAACAGCTTGCCGCTCGCGCCGGTCACTGGCACGACCAGTTCCGCGAGTTGTTTCTTGTCGCCGCCGACACTGTCGAGCAACTTCGTCCAGAACAACCGGAACGCGGCCGCCGTTTCGAGCGTGCCGCCGCTCTTGCTGATGACAACGATGCCCCAGCGTTCCTCGGGTGTTTTGCCTTGCTTCGCGCCGGCGGTGTTGCAGCCGAGCAAGTCGAGCAGCCCTTGGGTGGCGTCGTTGTCGACGTTGTTCCCTTCGAAGTAGATGCGCGGCTTGCCGCCGCGCGCGCCGCGCGGGAGCTCGTTGTGATACGGATGGCAGCAGGCTTCGAACAACGCCCTCGCGCCCATGTACGACCCGCCGATGCCAAGGACGACGATCTTATCGACGCTCTCACGCAGCCGCTCGGCCACGCGGAGGATGTGCCCCAGCTCGCTGTTCTTGCGATCCTTCTTGTACTCGGCCAACAACCGATCGGGCAGGTCCATGAACCCGGCGTCGAGCGGTTGCTTGTCGGCCGCCACAGCCTTGTTCGCGGCGTCGTTCCCCTGCTCTGCCCAGAGTTTTGCTTCGGCCAGGACTTCGTCCTTGGCGGCTTTCAACTTCGGCGCGAGCGCGGCAAGGTCGGCCTTGTCGAGCCCGGAGCCCGGGATGAAGCAAGCCGTGGGATCGTAGGAGAGAGCTTTGGATTCGGGCGAGAATTTGAGGGACATGGCGAGTTGGTTGTAAGTAGTAGGTTGTAGGTTGTCAGTATTGTTGTGTGTATCTTATTCAACGAGCGGTGGCCGTAAGGCCGCCGGTTTGTTTCGTAAAGCAAGAGCACGAAAGCTTCGGCGTGTTTTGGCTCAGTCTAGCGTTCTGCGGCAGGTTTTTCCAACAGGTTGCTTTTTCCTGGGAAGATTTTGCTCTCGCGGCGCGTTATCCTAAAAGTCAATCCCTTTACTGGTACGCATCACTTGCGTGACATTAAATGTTTGCCAACTGTAGTGAACACCTGGGAAGAATGACAGGAGAATGAAGGCAAGAGAATGTTTCAGAATTTATTCTTCTGCCTTCATTCTCTTGCCTATCGTCAAGAAGCGCGGAACTTTTTGGGTTGCAACCTTCGATCAGATTTCCCTCTCAAGCTTGACGCATATTCGCTAGCCAAGACAAGGTTCACGCATTTGCATTGCTTGCGGTTTTTTTCTGCGCTTGCATCTCGTTGGTGAGGTGGTTTTGGGATAGGCCTTTAAAATCCTAGCGATCACTTGAAGAAGTCCGCGCCATTTTAGCAGGATCGACCGTATGCTTGGCTTTCACTTCGCCGTGCCAGCGCGAATCCTGGCACTCACTGCATTTGGGCTGGCTCTCTGTTTTATGAACGGCGCCAGTTTCGCCGTTGAGGGGATGTTCCTCGTCACCGCCTCGCCCGGCAAGATTATGGCCGGCGAAAAAGTCCTCGCCGAGTTGCCCAAGGATACCCGCGTGTGGGTCTTTGCCAGCGCCCCGGGCTGGGCCGAGGTTCGCGTGCCCAACAGCGAAGAGCACGGCTGGATCCGGACCGACTCGCTGGGGCAAATCCAGTACACGGCCGAGCAGCGGGCCAATGCGGCGCGCGTTGCTCCCTACTTCGCGGAATACGAACGACTGGAAAAGGCCCAGGATTATGCCGCGGCGCAGAAGTATCTGGAGCAGGTGATGATCGTCGAGGAGCAAAACGGCGGCCGCGACAATCCGATGCTCGCGGTACTCTACGATCGCCGCGGCCAATTGCTCCGTAATCAAGGAAAGTTTGCCGAAGCGATCAGGTCCTTTGAAGAGGCGCTCGCCATCCGCAAGAAGGTGCTCGGCCAACGGGCCAAGCTCGTCGCGAATTCGCTAGGCGACTTGGGCATCGTGCTGCTGCAACAGAGTGACTATCCGGCCGCGCGCAAAGCCTTTGAAGAGGCGATCAGCATCTACCGCGAGTGGCCCGAAACGGAAAAGGAGCAATTCAACTCGCGCCACAATCTGGCAATCGTCTTCGAGGAACTGGGCGATCTGCCGCTCGCAAAAACGATGTTCGAAGAGATCATCGCCTTCGACCGCAAGACGTATGGCGACAAGAGCGATCATACGGCCAACGCCCTGAGCAGTTTGGGCAACGTGGTCTTCACACTCGGCGAAATTCCGCGGGCTCGCCAATGCTATGAAGAATCACTCGCCATCTACCGCCTGGTGTACGGCCAGCAGCATTCGAAAACAGCCAGTTCGCTGCACAACCTGGCCAACGTGCTGGTGGATCTGGGCGATTTTGCCGCGGCACACAAACATCACGCAGAAGCGCTGGCCATACGGCAGAAGCTCTTCGGCCGCGAGCATCCGTTAACGGCGCAATCGCTGCAGAGCATCGGTTCGCTGTTTTTCGATCAGCGAGATTACAAAGCGGCCGAGCAGCATTACACCGAATCGCTCCAGATCAGCCGCAAGATCTTTGGCGATGAACATCCGCGGATTGCCGAGTTGCTGAACAATCTCGGGAACATTGCCGAGAATCAAAAGGATTTTGCCACGGCGGAAAGAGCGTACAACGAAGCCCTGGTCATCCGCCGCAATATCTTTGGCGAAGAGCATACCGAAACTGCCAGCACTCTTGTCAACCAGGGCATCGTCTTCTACAAGCAAGGCAAATTTGACAACGCAGGAAAACTCTACGACAGCGCCTTGGCCACTTATCGCAAAGCCCTCGGCCCGGGTCATCCGCGGACCGGCGTCGTGCTCAAGAACAAAGCCATCCTATGCTACGCGAGCGGTGACTTCACTGGCACGCGCAAACATTGGGACGAGCTGCGTCGCCTAACCCGCCGGCACACGCAACTGGTCTTGCCCGCGTTGTCCACCAATGAACAATTAAAATACTTGGACAATATTTATCGCTGGGATTGGATTCAGAGCCTTGGCTTTGGCTGGCGTCGCCGTGACGATGCCGACATTGCCCGCGCTTCCGCCGAATGGCTCATCAACGGCAAGGCCATTGCCCAGGAATCGCTCGCCGCGCGCGAGCTGCTGTTGCGCGATGCGTCGAATCCCGCGCTCGCGGCCCAGGTCAAGGAATTGCAGCGCGTACGCGAACAACTCGCGGCCTTGGCGCTCTCGAAGCCCGCGTCCAAGGACGCCCCCCTGAAGCAAGCCGAGCAACAACAGTTGCTCCACGACGAAGCCCGACTGTCGCGGCAACTCTCGCAAGCCACGGGCAGCGCGCCAGCGGATCGGGCTTGGATCAACCTCGCGCAAGCGCAACAAGCGATCCCGCGCGACGGCGTTTACATCGATCTAGTGCGGATGCCGATCTCCGGCATCTCCGAAGAGAAAGAAATCCCGACGCGCTACTTGGCTTGGATCATCGCGGCCGAGGGACCGGTGCAGATCCTAGATCTCGGCGATGCGGAGAAGATCGATGCGGCGGTCGAGAAAGCCCGCGCGACACTCTCCGCCGCACCGGGTAAGAACGGAAGCTTGCGCCAAGTCGGAGAGCTGAAAGCCACTGAAGCACTCGAGCGCGATTTGCAAGCGGTGGCGGATCAAGTCCTGCGGCCGTTGTTGCCCTCCTTTGCGGGCAAGAAACAGATCATTCTCTCGCCCGACGGCGCGTTGTGGCTTCTTCCTTGGGCCGCATTGCCCGTTGGCGAAGGAAAGTGTCTGCTCGAGCAATGCGCGGTGCGTCTCGTTCTGAGTGGGCGGGACTTGGCTCAAGCTTCGAACGACTCCAAAGCGCAAGGCGCGACATCACCAGCGATCACCGCGACAGCGCCAGCGATTATCGTAAACCCCGATTACGATCTCGCCGGTCAGGCCGCGAAAGCCGCGATCCGTGCCCTCCTGCCGCAAGTCCAGTTCGACGAAAATTCGACGCGCGGACTCGTCAGCCGCTCCAGTTTGCCGCGCGTTGCCGCGCTGCCGTTCACCGCGATCGAAGGAGCCGTCGCCCGGCCGATGTTCGAACAACTGGCGCAGAGCAAACCGCTCTACTACGAGCAAAAGGATGCGCTCGAAGCGGTCGTGAAGAACTTGAAGCGGCCGCGGCAACTCCTCTTCTCCACTCACGGCTTCTTCCTTGCCGATCAGCCTACAAAGCAGAGCGAGCTGCAACTAGCGAGCAACACCCGAGCGATTCCCGCGGCGATGACTACCGACGGGCAACCGGTCGAGAACCCGTTGTTGCGTTGCGGGTTGCTTTTGGCTGGCTGCAACGCGGCGCGGACCGCAGGACTCGATGACGGGATCTTGACCGGGTTAGAAATCGTGGGGCTCGATCTGCGCGGCACGGAGCTCGTGGTGCTAAGCGCCTGCGAAACGGGTATCGGCCGGGTTCGCAATGGCGAAGGCGTCGCGGGTCTGCGGCAAGCGTTCCAACTTGCCGGCGCGAAAGCCGTCGTGAGCACACTCTGGCAGGTGCCCGACCGTGACAGCGCGCTGATCATGCAGGACTTTTACACGAATCTCGGCGCGGGCCAATCAAAAGCCGAAGCCCTCCGCAACGCGCAGCTCAAACGGATCGAAGCGCGTAAAGAAAAATCCGGCGCGGCCCATCCGTTTTTCTGGGCGGCGTGGACGTTGACGGAGTGAGGGTTTTAGCTCCCGTAAAAATTGCCATCTTAATAGAATCTGGGCTGGTCCCCTCCCCACCTATGGGGGAGGGATAGGGTGGGGGGCTGAGCGGGAGTGAACCTACGATAATCAAAAATACTCCGTGCGTAGTATTTTTTTCTGTTCAGAATATTCTCTCGCGCATCCCCCCTCCCCAACCCTCCCCATGAAGGGGAGGGAGCCAAACCAGATTTAAGAGGAATGACTCTCATCGCTCGTGTTCCGACACCACCACCACAAAATCAACCCGATCCCGCAAAAAACGGCGATGAACAGCGGCAAGAGTTGATCGATCTGCTGAAGTTCAGAACTGGAAAACAAACCAACGGCATGCAGAAGCCGATCCAGCAATAAAATCCCCAGGAGTGTTTCAACCCAAACCAAGCCGCACGCCACGATGATTCTCAGAATCGTGAGCCAGGTCATGGCAGGTTGGCTTTCAGCAAGCGGCAGCGGTAAGTTCGTCTCGGGGACTTGCTGCAGCGAACTCTGCGGTGGGTCGTAGGGATTCATATCGCGTGCAGCTCTTGCGTTCAGCGATCGTTCGTTCGGTAGTAATACAAAAGCAAATAACTCATCAAGCTTAACACCCCAAAGAAAACCGCTCCGTTGCGGTACATGTCGAACATAAACGCTTCGCGAGCGCCCGTGTCTCGCTCCGACCACATGCCGCAACAACTCAAAAACAAGCCCTACGTCACGATCACGGCAAAAGCCAGAGCACACCCGCCGTTCTCGCCGAGTTTGTGCGGCTTGGGTTCGGGCGGCTTTGGTTCTTGCGGTGCTTCATAGGGATTCATACTTTCCATGATAGCGATCCCTTCTCAAAATTCGAAATTCCTTGCTTGCCAAGAATTGATATATTGAAGACTCATGGATCGGTGCTCTTCAAACCTCTTCTCACATTCGTCTCCCTGTGGCCACGCTTCCCTCCGGTTTATTCGCGCGGTTGACTTCGCTCATGGGCGGACCCGTGTCGCGGCGCGTGGCGCGGTGGGCGATGCAATTGCCGCGGATCGAAGCGGCCGGCGAATTGCTGAAGGGGGTTAGCAACGAAGAACTCCGCAAGGCGAGCCTCGCGCTGAAGTACCGCGCGAAGAGCGGCGAGCCGCTGGGAGAGCTGCTGCCCGAGGCGTTTGCCCTAACGCGCGAAGCGGGAACGCGCGCGCTGAACATGCGGCATTTCGAGGTGCAGCTCCTGGGCGGGATCGCGCTGTTTCATCGTTCGATCGCCGAGATGCAAACGGGCGAAGGCAAAACGCTTACCGCGACGCTGCCGCTGGTATTGCTTTCGCTGCTCGGCAAAGGCGTGCATCTGGCGACGGTCAACGATTACCTGGCCCGCCGTGATGCCGAGTGGATGATGCCGCTATACGACATGCTGGGGCTGAAGGTCGGCATCATCGAGACGCAGATGAACAGCGACCAGCGCCGCGCGGCGTATGCTTGCGACATCACTTACGGCACGGCGAAGGAATTCGGGTTCGATTTTCTCCGCGACCGGTTGCTGCTGCGCAAGATGGCGTCGGGGCAAGAGAACCTGATGGCGTATTTGCTCGATCATCGCGAGGGTGCCGGCGGCGATCAGCCGGTGCAGCGCAAGCCGTACTTTGCGCTTGTGGACGAGGCGGATAGTGTGCTGATCGACGAAGCGCGCACGCCGCTGATCATCAGTGCGCTACCGACCGAAGATCAAAAGAACGAAGCCGAGCTTTATCGCTGGGCCGCGCAGCACGCGCCGAGCTTCGTCGAAGAGACGGACTACACATTCGAAGCGAAAATCCAGAAGATTGAACTAACGCTCGATGGCCGACGCAAGCTGCGGAACCTGCCGCGCGGCAAAGCGACCGAAACGACGGGCATGCTCGGCCTGTATGATGCGATCGAGCTGGCGATTCGCGCCGAGAAATGCTTCCTGCGCGATCGGCATTATGTTGTCCGCGAGGGCGAGATCGTCATCGTCGACGAATTCACCGGCCGCTTAGCCGAAGGCCGCAAATGGCGCGATGGATTGCATCAAGCGGTCGAGGCCAAGGAGCAAATCGAAGTCACCATCGCCACCGGCCACGCCGCACGCGTCACCGTGCAGGATTATTTCCAGCGGTATCCGTACCTCGCCGGGATGACTGGAACCGGTGCCACGTCGGCGCGGGAACTGCTCAAGATTTACAAACTCCGCGTCATCCCGATTCCGACGAATCGCCCGCCGATTCGCCAGAAGCTGCCAACAGTGGTCCACGCGCATCGCGAAGCCAAGGAAGAAGCGATCATCCGCGAAATCATGGAAGTACATGCCACGGGCCGGCCGATCTTGATCGGCACGCGCTCGATCGACAAGTCGATGAGCATCTCGGCGAAGCTCAAAGCGGCGGGCATCGAACACCAGGTCCTCACCGCGTATCAGGTCGATGTCGAAGCCGACATCGTCGCCGCCGCCGGCCAACTGGGCAAAGTCACCGTCTCGACCAACATGGCGGGACGCGGCACCGACATTCGGATGGGCGAGGGCGTGGTCGAACTCGGCGGCATGCATGTGATCTGCACCGAGTTGCACGACTCGGCGCGCATCGATCGCCAATTGATCGGCCGCTGCGGCCGCCAGGGTGACCCGGGAACCTATCGGCAATTGCTCGGGCTCGATGACGACATCGTGCTCATGGGCCTTGGACCGAAACGTGCGGAAAAATCCAAAGCCTACGGCAAAACGCACGAAGGTCCGTTTCCGAGCTACGAAGCCATGTTCTACCGAGCCCAAGCGAAAATCGAACGCCGCCATTTCCGCGACCGCAAGCTCCTAATGCACCACGAAAAAGAACGCAAGAAAATGCTCCTGCAGATGGGCCAAGATCCGTACTTGGATTCGCCGTCGTAGTAGTGTGGGCTTCAGCCCACACATCATTTAGCAGCCCGACGCGTGAGCGAGGGAGTCGTCGCTTGACTCCCGCGCTCACGCGTCGGGCTGCTAAAATTCACGGTTCGGCAGGAGCCTCACCCTCCCCAGAGAAATCCCATGCACGACTATACCCAAGTAGTTTGGAACGACGTGATTCAAGCCCGCGCGGAGCAACTGGCGCGAATGGCGTTGGAAGAAGACTTGAAGGGCGAGCAGGATTGGACGACGACGTCGCTGGTTCCTGAGCAAGCCAAAGGCGCGGCCAAAATCGTCACCCGCAAGCCGGGCGTTGTCGCGGGAATGCCGCTGGTCGAGCTTGTGTGCCGGCTCGTCGATCCGTCGATCAAAGTCGAAGTCACGGCCGCCGAAGGAACCCGCATCGCCGCCGGCGACATGCTCGCGCGGCTCAGCGGCCCTGCGCGCAGTCTGCTCATCGCGGAACGCACCTTGCTGAATTTTCTCGGCCGGCTCTGCGGCATCGCGACGTTGACGTATGAGTATGTTCAAGCGATCAACGGAACACGGGCACATATTTATGACACCCGCAAGACGACGCCGGGCTGGAGGCTGCTGGAAAAATATGCGGTGCACTGCGGCGGCGGGCGAAATCATCGCACGGCGCTGAGCGAAGCGGTGCTGATCAAGGACAACCATCTCGCTTTTGGTGCCGCGGCGCTCGACAAGTCGCACTTCTCGCCGGCCGAAGCGGTACAACACGCGCGCAATTTTGTCCGCGCGCATCTTTCGCCCCAGCGCTTCGAAGCGTTCATCATCGAAATCGAAGTCGATTCCCTCGATCAACTCCGCGCGGTGCTGCCAGCGCAGCCATCGATTGTCTTGCTCGACAACATGACACCCGATCTCTTGCGGCAAGCCGTGGCGATCCGCGATCAAATGGCCCCCGAGGTCGAACTCGAAGCGTCGGGCGGAGTGAATCTCAGCACCGTGCGCGCGATTGCCGAAACGGGCGTCGAGCGGATTAGCTCGGGGGCGTTGACCCATTCGGCCGTGGTTTTGGACGTTGGGCTGGATTGGGAATAGCGAGGAATGGCTTCATAAAACGGGCGATTTCCAAGGGTTTTTCCTGTTTTCTCGAGAAAACAGGGATTCTGTTTTGACTCGCCCGCGCGCGCGACCTAGGTTTGTTTGCGGGAAGCCCTGGGGAGTGGCGACCTTGCAAAACGCGGTAGGGAATCACGCTTGGAGCGAGAGGGGACCCTACCGTGTTTTTTTATGCGCTCACGGCTCTGTTTTTATGAGCGTATGGCGCTTTGTTCGGAAAAAGTTAGGCAAATACGTGGTTTTTTGAATTTGCGAAGTTTTTCTGAAATTTCCTTGACCCGCAAGGTTTACCTAACTATCCTGGTGGCAGCTAAACATTTTGCCAGCATGATCGGCAAAATTGAACTTCAAACCTTACCCGGATCGCTCGTGAATCTGTGCTCTCAATCTACTCCCTACGACCCTTGGCGGTGGTTTGGACTGGATTGGAAGACAGAGCGTTCGGTCTAGTCCTTCGCTAGGGTGGGAACCCTATCTCGCGAAGAGCAACCGAAGCAGTGACGACTCGCTTCCTCTCCCGGTCATCTACCCAGTCACGTTGTGCGTGTTTCTTCTCACGACGTTCTTGCTGAACGTGTGCAGGATACGCGAATCATCGTGTTGCTCGCCAGTGATCTTTTTTCCCAGTTCTTCATGGATGAATAACGGGGCAAATCGTTGCTGGCTTCGAGCGATGTCCAATGGGTTGTCATTGCTGACATTACCATGCTGTGATTGTGCCTTGAATTATCAAGCGAATCACTTGGGATGCGGCAACTCGCGCTGCTCGGCGATTCGATTGCCGTCGTGATGCGCGTTGCGGGTGCTGATTGTGGGTGCAGATTCTGTTTTTGACACAGATTCCCCACACACGGACATATGAGTCCGCCAGTACCCACACAGGACGTCCCCGATGATTCGTAATTTATCCGCGCGTCTGCTGCTAGTCGTAGGCTTCAGTTGGCTGGCCCTGGCCGCAGGCTCGGCTCAAGCCGCTGGAATCTCGAGCTACTATTTGGCGATCTCCGAGAACAACAATGTGGTGCATCTGACATATCCGGCGAGCACGGGAGATGCCGCAGCCGTCAGTGCGCTGCAGATGGCCGAGAAGTACGCCGCATGGAAAACGCAGCCGGAGCTGATTGCGTTCCGCGATTATCCGTTCTTCGAAATCACCAATACTTCGACGGATGTGACGGCTGGCATCTCCCACTTTCGCATCGCGATCGACCCAACGCGGCCGTACAACTTCGACACGGTGTTTTACGTCGAGTCTTCGCCGGGAATCACTTATGCGATTAATGGCCTCGACGCGATACAAAATGGGTTGCGTTCCGACTTCATCGATTTGACGTTTACCGGTTTTTCGCCAGGGAAGTTTTTCCGCTTCCGTTCGGATATCGACAACGACATGGGCAATGTGAATTTCTACACCGATTACCGGAAAGTGCTTACCGATGCGGGTGGTTTCAATGCCTCGACCAATGCCCTGGTGACTGTTGATATGTCGACGGGAATCAGCTTCAACGATCGAATCCCGGGAGGGCAGCTCATGGGGCCTTACTACGACGTGACGGCAATTATGCTGGAACATCAAATGGACATGGTCCAGCCCTATGTGATAGGAAATGGGGCAACAAATCCGATTCCGGAACCAACCAGTTTGGTGGCGCTCGGAACATTGATTGGTATCGGGGGTTTCTACTTCCGACGCCGTCAACAATCAAAAGCCGCCTAACCGCCGACTAGAAGCAGCCTGTTTACATCCCGCTAGTCGGGATGATATTCACCATGTTTGCAGCCCTCCTGCGAACATGGTGTTTTTTTTTTGCATTTATCGCCGAGTTTTAGCCAGCTAGCAGCGTGTTTGTTAAAGGGTATGGATTGCGAAATATTTTTGAGTCATGCCGCATTTTCACCAAGGTCCGATTATAACGGTGCCGATAAGTCTCCTAAGCAGGCAAACTCTACGCTCAAAGTTTGATCATCGTTTGAGCAATATCGCCGGCACATCGAACACGCTTTTCACTGATCCTAGGGGGGATTTGTCATGTCTGTTTCGCCACTTTCAAAAAAGCTGACCTGGCTGCTTGGCTTGGGTCTCGGCTTAGCGGGGATCGGTGCCACTGCCGCGCCCGTCATGAGCCAACAACCGAACTCTTCGGCTTACGTCGTGAAATCACGGCCGAGCGGGGTCGATCCGAAGGAATCGCAAAAAACGATTCAACAATACCGCAAAGTCACGGCCGAAACGCCGCTCGACGAGGAATACAATCCCGTCCGAGCAAACGAAGCACGGGTCGCCAAAAAACCCGCGCAGCCAAACTACCAACGTTCGCCGGTTGCCAACCGCACGGAACCCGCGGGAACGATCCAGCAGACTGGCCATCACGGGCATAGCCACGGCCAGTCGGTGATCGACGATCCGACCATCATGCCGATGGGTGATAGCTGCGATTCGTGCACTTCGTGCGGATCCGGGGATTGCGGCGGCTGTCTGAGCGATTGCATGCCGTGCAATTACTTCTCGCAGAACGGGTTTTATGTCGGCGGCGAATATGTGAATGCCCGCGCTACGTTCAGCGAACCGACCGCGTATCTGGAACAACGGATTGTTGTCGATGCCAACGGCAACGGGACGACGTTTATCAATAGTGTCCCGTTCGACACGAATTACCAATCGACGTTCCGGGCCTACGCCGGCTATCGCTGGGGGAATTGCGGGGAAGCGATCAACTTCAGTCTCTTCAATTTCAATGACTCGAATGCGAAAATTGCCCCGCCAGCCGATCCGATCAACGGCGTGATCATCGCTGGTCCGCTGGAACAGAACCCCAACAATCTCGGACAGGTCTTGTGGACGGGACTGGACACCTCGATCACGACGTATGACCTGGATTACTCCAAGCGGATTCCGATCTGTAGCTGCAACTCGGACCCTTGCAGTTGCTGTGAATGCCCGCCTTGGGCAGTGACCTGGTACGCCGGGGTACGGGTTGCGAATATCGAACTGAACTCGCCTTCGATTCTGTTCGACGCCAACGGGGCGATTGCCGCCGATGGAAATGCGTTGGTAGAGTTTTCCGGAGCCGGCCCCAAGATCGGAATCGAAGGCCGCCGCTTCTTTGGCGATTGTTATCGCTGGTCGGCCTATGGCAAGTCGAATCTCTCGCTGCTGCTCGGGCAGTACGATGTGACGCTGACCAAGTTCACGCCGGCCGCGCTGCAAACGAGCATCCAGACCTACAACTTCACCCGGGTTGTGCCGGTCATCGACCTCGAAGTCGGGTTCTCGCGGCAGTTCGGACAGAACACCTTGTTCACCGCGGGTTACTTCTTCCAAGCGTACTTCGATGTCAGCACGATCAACACGGTCCGCTTTGCGAACTTCAACACCGCGGCGATCGACGACGCGAATATCATGTCCTTTGATGGCCTGATGATTCGGCTCGAACACACGTTCTAAGAAAAGAATCCCGGGGGGGAAATTGAGCCGTGCTTCGATCTCGAAGCACGGCTTTTTTTGTTGTCGTACTACAACGTCTAGCGATCTATGTCAGGTAAAGTTCTCGAAATTTACAAGTTCAATCCCCAAAATCCCGTCTGGCTCCCTCCCCCTTGCGGGGAGGGTTGGGGAGGGGGTTCTGGATGAAAGAGACCATGTTACATACGCGAAAAGCAAAATAAAATGCCATTGAAATTGCTGTTCCACGCTTGGCGATATCCAACGTCGTTCAAACCCCCTCCCTAGCCCTCCCCGCAAGGGGGAGGGGCCCAGACGAGTTTTCTTTAGAGGGCGTCGCTTGCTGCTTCCAAATGATTTCATTGCCTAAGACAGGTCGCAAGACAATGTCGTACGAAATGCGCATAAAAAAACGGAATGCGGTTGCATTCCGTTTCTGGGGGAAGAATCCCCGTGAGTTGGTGCGCGCCAAACGGCACGGGTCTTAAATGATCTTGCGCGGGCGGGTGCGGCGTTCGGCACGGAGACGGGCGCGGCGGCGGGTCTCGCTCGGCTTTTCATAGTATTCGCGGCGGCGCATTTCTTTCTTAATCCCGCTACGCTCAACGAGCTTCCGAAAGCGGCGGACGGCTTCTTGAATCGATTCTTTTTCTCGCACGTTCAACTTAACCACAAAAACTCCGTGTCACTCGAAAGGGGTTTGATGGAATTTGGCTAGGGAACTCGTCAATATATCGTTTTCCCCGGTCCGCTGTCCACACCTTTTTTGCAAAAATCGCAGATAAGTCGTTGATATCGCCGGACTTAAGTCTGCCAGCACAGGCTTCCAGGTCGAGCTTATTGCAGTTTTTACCCTCGAAAAACCGATGTTTTCATAGTCCGCTGCCTTTGGGTTCTCACGGCGGTAGCCTGTTGTTTGTTCCTGCTTCACCGCCGTCATCTATGACCGAATCCGCCTCGCCCGAGCCGACCAACTTGCTGCTGGAAATCGAGTCGCGTCAGGACGAAGTCCTCCGGATGCTCGATAAACTCGAAGCACAACTCCAGCGCACACTGCGCGAAGGCCAAATTCATCTCGCACCGGAATCATTGCCGGAACGCCGCGCCGCGTAAGCGGCCTATCCCAAAGTAGCTCGCGGCGTGAGCAAGGGAGTTTTAGGGCCTATCCCAATACCGTTTTCATCACATCACACAGGTGACTAAAGCTGGGTTTACCCGCAAAAGTCGAATTCACACGCAAAAGTTTCGTACAGATATTAGCAGAAGAATGAAGGCAGAAGAATATTCCTGAGTCATTCTCCTGCCTTCATTCTGCTGCCTACTGCCAGACTTTTTAAGCAGCGATAGTTCCGTTTCGCCGAGGAAAACAGTTGCGGGATAGGCCCTAAATATGCAACTCCCTCGTTGACGCGTCGGGCTACTAAATACTGGACAATGCGGAGCCTGACCTACGCGAAATGATTGACCCTCTCTCGGGCATCCGTCACACTGATATCAGTTGGTTTGCGTCTGGCAAACAGCCGTGGTGACCGAGTCTCTCAGGGAAATATCATGCGTTGGATTGGCTATTGTTTGCTGGCCTTTGCTGCTTGCGCCGGGAACCTGGCGCGCGCCGAAAATTGGCCGCAGTGGCGCGGCGCGCGGATCGACGGCATCAGCGCCGAAAAAAATCTCCCCAGCGAATGGGACGTCGACTCGGGCAAGAACATCGCCTGGAAGCTGGCGCTGCCCGGCCAAGCCGGGGCGACGCCTGTGGTTTGGGGCGAGCGGATTTTTCTGACCTCAGCCGATGGCAACGATTTGCTGCTGCTCTGCATCGATACGAGCGGCAAGGAACTCTGGCGCAAAACGGTCAGCAGCGGCGACAAATCCGCCCGCGGCGACGAAGGCAACTCCGCCTCGCCCTCGCCGATCACTGATGGCAAGCACGTCTGGACGATGATGGGTACCGGCGACTTGGCGTGCTACGACTTTGCGGGGAACGAGGTCTGGAAGAAAGACCTGCAAAAGGAATACGGCAAATTCAAAATCCAATTCGGCATGACCAGCACGCCGGTGCTCGACGGCGAGCGGCTGTACTTGCAACTGATTCATAGCGGCGGGGCCACGGTCATCGCGCTCGACAAAGCTACCGGCAAAGAAATCTGGTCGGTCACACGCGTCAGCGATGCGCGCGACGAATGTGAGCATTCCTACGCTTCACCCGTCATGTATCGCGATGACAAGCTCGCCCTATTGATCACCCACGGCGCGGACTATGTGATTGCCCACAATCCCGAGACCGGCGCCGAAGTCTGGCGCTGCGGCGGCTTGAATCCCAAGGACAAATACAACCCGACGCTCCGGTTCGTCGCTTCGCCCGTCGCGGTTCCCGGCTTGATTGTTGTGCCAACGGCGAAAGGCGGGCCGGTGGTTGGGCTGAAACCCGATGGCAGTGGCGACATCACGGGCAAAGAGGACCAATTGCAATGGCGGCTAGGGCGCAACACGCCGGATGTTCCATCGCCGTTGGTTCACGACGGCCTGGTCTATCTCTGCCGCGAGAGCGGGAACCTGATTGTGCTCGACGCCAAAACGGGCGAGCAACATTACGAAAACCGGACTCACGCCGATCGGCATCGAGCTTCGCCGGTCTACGCCGATGGCAAGATTTATCTCTCGTCGCGCGATGGCACCGTGAGTGTGGTGAAGGCCGGCACGAAGTTTGAACTCCTCGCGCAAAACAAACTCAAGGAACCACTCTCGGCTTCGCCGGCAATCGCCGATGGGACAATTTACCTCCGCGGGTTCAACACGCTGTATGCAATCAAACAACAAGCGGGAGAATAGCAGCCCGACGCGTAAGCGAGGGAGAGATGCGTTGGATGTTACTCCCTCGCTTACGCGTCGGGTTAGGATTACGGACGCAGCCTCGCATTTCTAAGAACACCCCGGGCAAAATTCATATGCGAGACACCTTACCCGCTCAACGACAAGATCGCACGGTTTTGTTTCGCTTCGCCCTGCTGGCGATCCTGCTCGGCTTTGTCGTCAACGGCTGCAGTTGCAGCGAAGACCCGCAACTGACGCCACAAGAGTTGGCGGAGAAGCAGAAAAAAGAAGAGGAGGAAGCAGCTAAGAAGAAAGCCAAGAAGCCATTCGATCAGCCGGAACTTTTCCTGCTCCCGCAGTACTCCAACGAAAAGCCCAAACCGCCGGAAAAATCGGCAACGCCCGCTGCGCCAACAATTACGCCGCTCGGCCAGCAGCCGCAAGAAGAAATTGAATTGGACTTCATGAAGCCGAGGCATTGGCAACTGGCGCGCGAACGGCGCAAGTCCAACGACCAGGATATCCCCGGCGGCGAACTCGTGGGCACACTCCTCAATGGCAGTTCCGCTCCGATGCGTTTGGAACAAGTTCCCTACGAACTCGAAGTCCGCCGCCATGTGAGCCTCGCCAAGGGCCAAGTCCGATACCCCGAGTACCAAGTTTATACGACACCCGACCGCTCGCTGCTTTGGAATTCGGTCTTGCGCGACGGCCGCTCCGGCAGCGAGTACCAGCAGATGAGCTTTCCGCTAACGCGACTCGAAGCGCAGAGTTATCTGCTGGTGATTTTGAGTACCGATGCGACGCGGTTCAAAAATTGGCGCAAATTCGACACGCTGCGCGCCCCCGGACCGGTTAGCTTCGAGCATGACTACCGAATCGTCATCCCAGAATTGCAAAAGTCCGAAGTCCCCTTGCCCCACCAACTGCTGAATTGGACAACCACAGCCGTTTTGGTCTGGGACAACATCGACCCAAGTTTATTGAACGCCGATCAACAAACGGCGCTGCTCGATTGGTTGCATTGGGGAGGCGTTCTCGTGATCAACGGGCCGACGTCGATGGACAAGCTCAAAGGGAGCTTCCTCGATCCGCCGGAAAAGAATCTCTACCTGCCAAGTGAGTCCGTCACCGCGAGCGTGATCAAGCCTGAGCAAATCGAAACGCTCAATGCCCATTGGTCCGAACGTTTCAGCAATGAGCATTTGCGTGATAAGGGCGTGCGCACACTCAAGATGACTCGACCTTGGAGCTGCTTGGCCATCCAGCCCCATAAAGAGGCGATTCAGGTTCCCAACACCGCGGGCATGGTGCTGGCCCGCGCTGTCGGTCGCGGCCGAGTCGTGTTGACGGCTTTCAACTTGAAGCAGAAAGAGTTTACCGATTGGCCGGGGATCGACAGCTTTGTCAACGCCGCGCTGCTCGGCCGCGGGCCGCGGATTTTTGCGCCCGCCAATAGCTTTAATCAAGACGGTCAAAGCCTCGGCTATGCCGCGCGCAATGTCTCGCGCAGCGGGGCGTTGAACCGCGATGAGTACGATGCCTACGCGAATTCAAGGCTGCGGATCCTGACGCGCGATTGGCACGACCAGGGCTTGCCGACCGGTTCGTTGGCCGCCGATTCAAAAACGGGATCAGCCGCGGCTCCATCCACGAGCCAGCAAGCCCTCGAAGACACTCCAGATTTTTTTATCAGGGCCTACAACAACCTGCAAAATCTCAACCGCGATGATACGAGCACGCCAGACATCACGCCGATTGACGAGCGCAGCGCCGCCGGTTGGAGCGATGACAACCCGTTGGCCAATGAGACGCGCGCCGCGCTCGGCGAAGCGAGCGGCATCAAGATTCCCGAAGTCGGCTTCGTCGCCGTGATGTTGATTATCTATCTGGGCGTGTTGGTCGTGGGGAACTACGGCTTGTTTCGCGTGCTGGGGCGTGTCGAATATGCTTGGGCCGCGGCACCCGTGATCGCCATTGCCGGCTCGCTGGCGGTGATTAAACTCGCGCAATTGGACATCGGCTTCGCGCGCTCGCAGACCGAGATCGCGGTGCTGGAGTGTTACCCTAATTACCCGCGGGCACATCTAACGCGCTACACCGGACTCTACTCGTCGTTGTCCTCGACGTATGAATTGACTTACGGCACTTCGGCGGCGGCGGCGATTCCTTTCCCCTCGCAGCACGATGCCACGAACAAGGCGACGATCGGGCGCGTCGCCCTCAGTCAAAACGATCAAGAAACCAAGCTGGACGGGTTTCAGGTTCTCTCCAACTCCAGTTCGATGATCCACAGCGAGCAGATGCTCGAACTCGGCGGCGCGATCACCTATGCCGTCAAAGGCCAGAGCGGCGCCGGCGTCGGCAACCTCACCAAGTTCGATCTCGAAGATGCGGTGCTCGTGCGCAAGAACGCGCAAGGGAATTTCCAATGGCTGTGGCTTGGAAACATGATCCAAGGCACCGGCAGCGACGGCATCTGGCAAAGTTCGGCCAACGGAAATCTCGACGCGCTCTTCAAAGAACACTGGAAAAAATATGATACGACAACCACGGCCTCGACAAACCCAAGCCAAAGCGCGATCCCGCTCAAGAAGTTGCTCGCGACGCTCGCCGCGGACAAATCACTCCACCCCAACGAAGTCCGGATGATCGCGCTGATCCCCAAACAACTCGAAGGTCTCAGTGTCAGTCCCGCTGCCGCCCAAAGCGATCGCTCGATGACCATCGTCGTGCTGCACGCGCACCCGATTTCGATTTGGCAGCACGAGCGCGACCTGAATTGGCATCCGCCGATCGTTGATAACGATAGCCCCCGGATCGACCTCGAATAGAAAATCTTGGGAGGGTGAGGCTCCTGCCGAACCGCATCGAGAAACTTTGTCTACTTTTTAACGCATGAATCCACCTGTTGATCCTACGCAATTTCCCGTCGCGCAAGCGATCGAAGCGCCGCAGCCCACTGCGACGCAGCAATCGACGCCCGCGCAGGCCGCCGCGCCGAAACCCGCGCGGCCGATGATTCAACTTACCAATTTCCACAAGCGCTACGGCGAGTTCGTCGCGGTGGAAAATCTTTCGATGTCGATCCCGGCGGGTGAGTTGTTTGGCTTCATCGGCCCCAACGGTGCCGGCAAAAGCACGACGATCCGCTTCCTCGCGACGCTGCTCCAAGCCACAGGCGGCGAAGGAATCATCAACGGCCATAGCGTCACCAAAGACCCGTTGGGCGTGCGCCGCTGTGTCGGCTACATGCCCGACAACTTTGGCGTTTACGACGGGATGCGGGTTTGGGAGTTCCTCGACTTCTTCGCCGTGGCGTATCAAATCCCCCGCGTGAAGCGCAAGCAGGTCATCGGCGACGTGCTGGAACTGCTCGACCTGATGCACAAGCGCGATGACTTTGTTAACGGACTCTCGCGCGGCATGAAGCAGCGGTTGTGCGTGGCAAAAACTTTGGTCCATGACCCGCCGCTGTTGATCCTCGATGAACCCTCGAGTGGCCTCGATCCGCGTGCGCGGCTGGAGTTCAAAGCCTTGCTCAAGGAACTCCGCCGGATGGGCAAGACGATCCTGATCAGCAGCCACATCCTCAGCGAGTTGGCCGATACATGCAGTTCGATTGGCATCATCGAGCGCGGTCAGTTGCTCATGCACGGCTCGATCGACGAGGTTTACCGCCGCATCCGCCGCAACCGCATCATCGAAATCCGCGTCCACGACGGGCAGCACGAACTGGCGATGCGCATCGTGCGCAACACGCCTGCGGTGCGCGACGTGCAAACCGAGCGAGGGTATTTGGTCGTCGAGCTCGAAGGCGACGACGAAGCGGTCGCGAACCTGCACGACGAGTTCACCCGCCAGCAAATCCGGCTGCGCTGTTTTAACGACAAGGACCCGACGCTCGAAGATGTCTTTATGCTCGTGACCAAGGGGATCGTCGCGTAAACTTTGTAGGCGCGTAGCATTAGCGAAGGCGACAAAGTTTCCTCGTTACCAAGCCCCAGCTTGCTGTGTTTCACGTTACCAAGCCCCAGCTTGGTAACGTGAACTGCGAGAAGACGTCGAATCATCCTGAAGTCGCATCGTCGCTTAGCAATTTTTCTAAGCGACAAGTTCGTTCCGGCTCGCAACTAAAAACATGTCCGTGATCCTGACAACCCCGCGTTTGCACTTGCGAACGATGTCGCACGCCGACCTCGATTTTCTCGCCGAGCTGTTTAGCGACCCCGAGGTCATGCGGTACTATCCCAAAACACTGGATCGCGCCGAAACGGCCGAACGAATCGAGCAGAATCTGCAACGCTATCGCGACTACGGTTATGGGCTGTGGATCGCGGAGGATCGAAACACGGGCCAGCCGCTTGGCCGCGTGGGTCCGATTCGGCAAGAGATCGAGGGCCAAATGTTTGTCGAAGTGGGGTACATGATTCATCGCCCTTACTGGCGGCAAGGATATGCGCGCGAGGCGGTCGCCGCATGCCACGACTATCTCTTTCAGCACCTGGACATTGCAGAGCTTGTTGCCCTCGTCCGTCCCGAAAATCTCCCTTCGCAAGCGACTGCCCGGAGTTTGGGAATGCAGCGTGAGAAACAGGCGCTGCACTATGGCATGCTGCATGACGTGTACGTTAAAAATCGGCCCGAATGTTAGCTTTGGCTGAATTTCGACTTGGCAGAGATTTCTTGCTTGCGTCGGCATCCGCCGCGCTTACGATATTGTTTAAGAAACGAACGTTTCACGTTGGGATTCAGGTGAACGATCATACGCCGCTTTCAGGAATAGATTTTCGCATGCGGCTTTGCGCGTTGCGAAAATTCCGGAAAAACCTGGGCAGATTTTGATTTCAATTTTCACACGCTGACCCTACGATAGTTTGTTGTGGGACAAGGTTCATTCACTGCGAGATCTATCCATGAGCGACACTGGTAACAACAGCGCCGTTACGGCTGCTGCAACACACGGTTTTTCGTTGCAGCGTGTGCTTTTCACGCTCGTGCCGCTGATCTTGATTGTCGTCGGCGGATACTATTTTTACAAAAGTAAAATCGAGACCGATACCAAAGCCATCGACGAGCAAACAATGCTCGCCAAACTGAAGCTCAACAAAAAACACGCGGCCAAACATTTGTCTGCCGCGTATAGCGATGCCGACAACGATCTGGTCGCCGACGCGCCAACCGATTCGGCCAAGTTTGTGAACCCCGACACGCTGGTTTTTTCCTACATCGGCGCCGTGGACTCGGAACGTCAGGAAAAAGTCTGGCAAGAATTCTTGGCCGCGCTGGGAAAAGCCACTGACAAGAAAGTCGAGTTCCTCGTTCTCAAAGACACCACCGAGCAACTCGCCGCCTTGAAAAACGGCAAGCTGCACGTGACCGCCTTTAGCACCGGAACGGTGCCCGAAGCTGTGCGCGAGTATGGCTTCGTTCCCGATTTCACTCTGGCCGCGGCCGATGGCAAGATCGGCCATACGATGCAACTCATCGTTCCGGCCGACAGCAAACTCAAAACCATCGAAGACCTGCGGGGGAGCAAACGCCTGGCCCTGGTCGACATGAAAAGCAACTCGGGCTACAAAGCGCCGCTGGTCATTCTGATGAATGATTACGATCTGCAACCGGAACGAGATTTCGAATTCTCATTCACGCATGGCCACGACGATTCGATTCGAGAGGTCGCCGCCAACAAATGTGACGCCGCTCCTGTTGCCAGCGACATGCTCGCCCGCGCTGTCGCACGAGGCGATATCAAGCCGGAGCAATATCGGGTCATTTATGAATCGGGGCTCTTCCCCTCAACCGCGCTCGGCCACGTTTACAATCTGCATCCCGATCTGGTGAAGGCGATCAAGGAAACGTTCAAGGATTTTGAGTGGGCCGGCAGCGGCTTGGAACAAGAGTACGGTCCCGCGGGGATCACAAAGTTCGTCCCTGCGGATTATCGGCAGCAATGGACACTGATCCGCCGCATCGACGAGGCGATGGGCCCTGATCCCGTGGTTCCCGCTGATCCCGATGACTTGCCTGAAGAACCAATCAAGGAATAAAACCCTCTCGCGCACGCTGCGTTTGTTGCCTCCAGCAGTTCACCCCCCAACACCCCAAGATTCCGCATTGCAACCCATGCATCGCGAGGCGCACGGGGTAGTGCCAGACTTCGGCCGAAGGATAAAGCGCGAGTCCAAAGTATACTGAAAGCCCGAGCAGCAAACCCGTCGCGAGCAGCGACCCGCGGCCTTTGCCGGCCAAGCCCGCGGGCAAACAAATGCTGAAAACGGCAATCACGAATAGCATGCCGCCGGCATAAGCGATTTGTTCTTCACCAGTTCCCAAATTGCTATCGGCCGGGACGATCCACGGAAATTGCCAGAGAACGAAAAATATCCAGCCGATCGCCAAACCCGTGAGCGCAAAAATCAGCACGACACGCGTGTTGATCGACAACGTGGAGCTCATACGGCATCTGTTCCCGGAGCTGTGGCAGCATAGGAACTCTAGTGAACCAAATTCACCCACAGAAGATTTGATTCTAACCTTCAAAAGTTAAGAAAAAGTTTCAAAATACCGTCTCCTCGCGCTACTCCCCCTTGATCCGATTCGAAAATCGCTGGATGTAATCCTTGCCCTGGCCTTTGCCGGTTTTGCTTTTATCCCAGCCCTTCGGCAGCCGGTCGAGCAAATCCAAACGCCGCAGCGTGTTGAGCAGGTTCAATAACGACGAATCATTCATGTCCGTGGCAACATCGGCGAGGAGCGCGTCCACGGCGAGTTCCTTCTTACCCAGGGCAAAGAGCGCTTGCCCCGCGGTAGTGCGGATGCCGGCATGTTTGTCTTTGAGCAACGGCAGGAGTTCGTCGGCTTCTTTCGCTGCCTTGGAGCCGAGCAAACGGAGTCCGACGCAGCCCCAGTAACGCTCGGTCGGATCCGCGGAACCGAGGGCCGTTTTGAACCGCGCGATATTCTTCGCGTCGATCTCGGTCGCGGTGAAGGCAAGGTCCGTGATTTTTGTGTGATCGAATTTGTCGCTCTGCACATACTCCGCGATCGTCGCTTTGCCGGCCAAGTCCTCGAACAGCGGCTCGGGTACAATGCCCGTGTCCTTGACCTGCTTCATCGTGGCTTTCAGACGTTCGCGCAGCGCGGCGAGCTTCTCGGCATGCGCCGGATCGGTGGCCAGATTCTTCATCTCCCACGGATCCGCTGTTAGGTCGTACAACTGTTCCGAGGTCCCTGGCGCTTCCCAGAGCGCCTTGTGATAGCCGGTAAGTTTTCCTGCTTCGAAGGCCTTTTGATACGCGGTCCAGCCCGGTTGGCCGAATTGATAGAACGAGTAGGGCGCGGTGGGAAAATCGGGATTGAAGTTGCGAATGTATTTCCATTTGCCGTTGGTCAAGCCGCGGCGCATGCCATACAGTTCGTCGAAGCGATCCGCGTAGAGAAACTCCATCTCATCGGCCGCCGGTTCCACGCGCTTGGCCCCCAGAAACGGCCGCCCTTGCTGGTAAGCCGGGATGTCGATCCCCGCCAATGACAAGAGCGTCGGGGCCAGATCGATAAACGAAACCGGCTCGGTCACGCGCTGGCCAGGTTTGAACGGCGCGGCGCTGCGGAATTTTTCCGGGATGCGGACGAGGAACGGAATCTTCACGCCTGTCTGTTCCAAATAACGTTTCCCGCGCGGCAAGATGCCGCCGTGATCTGAGTAATAGAACACGATCGTGTCGTCCGCCAAGCCCGACTTCTTCAGCTCGTCGAGCAGCTTCCCAACTTGCTCGTCCATCTTCTCGACCCGATCCAAGTACCGCGCATAATCCTTGCGCACTTCCGGCAAGTCGGGCAGATACGGCGGCAGATCCACATCGTCGGGTTTCACCCGCTGCGGCTCGGCCGCGGCATTCTTGAAGAGCGAACTCTCGTGTGACACGCCGATGTTGAAGATGGCAAAGAACGGTTTGCCCTCGGGCCGATTCTTGTAATGGGCCATGCCCGAGGATTGGTCCCAGTACGAAGCATCCTTGCCCGCAAAGTTGTAGTCTGTCTTGCTGTTGTTGGTGCAATAGTAACCAGCAGCGCGGAGGTACTCGACGTTGGGACGATAGTTTGCCGGGATCGGATGCCGCGAACGCATGTGCTGCGTCCCCATGGTCGGCGAATAGACGCCCATCAGAATCGTCGCCCGCGAGACGGCACAGACCGGCGCGTTGGCATAGGCGTTTTCGAACAGCACGCCCTCTTGCGCGAGCGCGTCGATGCGGGGCGTCTTGGTTTGCTTGTTGCCGTAGCAGCCAATCCACTGCGAGGCGTTATCCTCGCTGGTGATCCAGAGGATGTTGGGTTTTGCCGCGGCTGGCTCGGCCGCCTGGGCGAGGGAGGCAACCGAACAGAGGAGGGCAATGAGGAGCGAGGCGATTTTGTTCACGAGGGTTGGGTCCTGTGGTTTAATCGTGCAGAAAGTAGGAACACGGTCCAGTCAATGAATTCCAGCACGCGTAAGTCGTTGGATGACAGAGGTGCCGCATCTAGAAAATATCACCGTTAGACGGGCGATGCAAATGTTGGCCGCGCTCGAGAGCAGTTCCGTCTTTAGCAGCCCGACGCGTCAGCGAGGGAGTCAGGTGAGTATTCCACTCCCTTGCTTACGCTGCGGGCTAATATTGTCGCGGTCGGCGTCCTAATCTTTAAACGCATGCGCCCCGACCTGCAAGAGCCGCGGATCCTGCGAGCCGAACTTCACCGTTGGTTCCTCGGCGTTCTGTAACTGCGGATCGACCTGATAGATGCCGCCGGTCTCGCGGGCGGGCAGTGTCGGCCGCCGGTCGCCGTCGGTGCAGAACCAAGCGTTGCCGCTGAACGAGAATGTCTCGGGTTTCGTGTCCTCGCCGACGTTGGCGAATTCCTTCACGCGGCGATCGAAGACGATCAGATTGTCCTTGAAGACGCTCCTCTGGCAGGGGAGAAACTTGTCGGTCGGCTGTTCTTGCAGGATGCGCAGCACCCAATTCTCCGGGTTGATGATCGTGTTGTGGCGGACGGTGCATTGGATCGACGAAGCGAAGGCGATCGGCGAGCGGCTGCCGATGATGTGGTTGCCGGCGACTTCGCAATCCTTGGCTTCGTAGTTCCGCACCTGGGGTCGGAAGAACTCCAGGTCCGTGCTGCCGCCGAGATTGACCGCGCGGCTGCCTGCTTGCTTGAAGAAGTTCCGCTTGACGATGATCCGCTCGGAGCCGCCCTTGATCTGCACGCCGGTATCTTGCGAGAAGCCAGCTTTGCCGAGGAACATGCAGTTCTGCACCACGCCGTCGTGGCAGCCGACCATGTCGATGGCCGAGCCGCCCCAGCCCGAGAACGTACAACCGCGCACCGCAAACTTGTCGAGCCCCGAGAGCTTCAGCCCATTAAAGGTCCCCTTGGGACCGATGTCCTCGATAACAATGTTCTCGAAGATCATGCCCAGCGACGGTTCCTTGAGATTGCCGGCGTCGTCGGCATTGATGCCGTTCCCCGTGCAGCGCGAGACTTTGATGCCGCGAACCGTGACGTAGTTGCAGGCGACGAAGTGGAACGCGACGCTGCCGCCAACGAAGACCGGCGGATTGCGCTCGTCGGCGGCGGCGATAACGATCGGCTTGTCCTTCGTCCCCCGGATATTCTCGACGTAAATGTCAGGGGTATAGCGGCCGGGAGCCAGCGCGATCGTCGTCCCAGGCTGGGCCTGATCGAGAGCCGCGCGGAGTTGTTCGGTATTGCGAACAGTCGGCGCGATGGCCGCGCTCGTCGCAGCATTGGGATTCTTGGGTGGAGTCTCGGGTGCCGCTTCAACTGATGTCTCGAGATAGATGTCGCCGACGAGGAGCGTCCCCGGCGTCTCGCTCGCGATGAACCAGCGTTTCACCCCGGAGAGCTTCGGGGTCGAGCCGTTGCTGTTTTTCAAGTCGCTGAGCGCGAGACGGATTTCGTTCTTGCCCGGCTTCAAGACAAACGGCGTCACGACGCGCGTCGCGAAGTCCGTCGTGCCGGCGTGGAAGAGATTGAACTCGACGGGCAGATCCTTGGCGAGTTTGCTCTCGATGTCCAAGCGCAGCGCCTCGGCCGTGGTCCAGTCGGCGACCTTGGATTGGCTTTGGCCGACGCTGTCGATAAGTTCGACTTGCACCGCGCCGTTGACCGCGGCCATTTTGGTGTTGTCGTCGCCGACGAGCGAAGGAAGTTCGCCCGCCGTGCCGCGCAGCAGATAGGTCTTGGATGTTTTCTTCTCTGGCCGCGTTTCTTTGACGACTTCGTTTGATTGAGCTTCTTTGGTTGGGGCTTCATTTGCGCCTTTGCCTTCAAGGAAGATATCGCCGACGAGGAGCGTGGCTGGCGTCGTGCCCGCGACGTACCAGCGTTTCACACCCGAGAGCTTCGGGGCCGAGCCGTTGGTGTTCTTGAGGTCGGCGATGGCGAGGCGGATTTCGTTCTTGCCTGGCTTTAAGACAAACGGCGCTACCACCCGCGTCGCGAAGTTTGTCGAGCCGGCGTGGAGGAGGTTCAACTCGAGCGGGAGTTCTTTCTCGCTTTTGCTCTCAATGTCGAAGCGCACCGCATCGAAGGGCGTCCAGTCGGCGATCTTCGCTTGGCTTTGTCCGAAGCTGTCGATTAGTTCGACCTGCACCGCGCCGTCAACCGCGGCCATTTTCGTGTTGTCGTCGCCGACGAGAGAAGGAAGGTCGCCCACCGTGCCGCGCAACAGATAAGCCTTCGCGGTTTTCTCGGCCTGGGGGGCCTCTTTGACAGGAGTCTCTTCGCTAGGTTTGACGGCCGGCGTTTCGGCGACGCTCTTGCTTGTCTGCGCCGTTCCGCCATATGCGCCGAGATTGGCACGGCCCCCTTCGGCGGCGTTGACCGCGGGACTGTTCGCGCTGAGGCGATAGTCCTGTTTGGCCGGATTGACGAAGAGCGGATCCTTCGACAGATTGCCGGGGCCTTTGATCGTGCTTTGGGAAAGCGTGTAAGTGACGGTTGCCTTGCTCTTGGCGTCCGCGGCGACATCGTCGCCGCCGCCGTTGTTCCAGAGGATGCAGTTCTTGACGATGAGCTTGGAATTTGTCTGCGACTGGACAGCGCCCCCTTTGACCATCGGCGCCGAGATGTTGTCGGCGATGGTCACGTGGTTGAGCGTTAGCGTCGAGCCAACGCCGCTCTCGTTTCCGTCAACGAAGACGGCCGCCCCCTCGCCGTCCGGCTTGGTCTTGTTGCCGTAGACCAGATCGTGGTCCATCGACGCCTCGGCCCCCTCGTCGGCGAAGAAGCCCGCGCCGAGCGACGGGGCGTAGTTGCCCGCGAAGATGTTGCTGGTGAGTTTGTACTTCGAACCTTTGTTGACGACGATCATACCGCCGCCCCAACCGTAGCCCAGCAGCCGCGCGATCTCGTTCCCTTCGACACGATTGTGCGAGATCTCGGCGCTGGGCGAGTTCAGATAGACCCCGCCCCCGTGGTCGGCGACGCCGATGTTGTTCAGGATGAAATTGCCGCGCAGAACCAGTTTCGGTCCATCCGAAAACACGCCGGCACCCCGGCCCGAGACGTTGTTGCGGATCGTGTTGTTCAGGATCGTCAGACTGCTGCCGTCGCCGTTGGCGTAAATGCCGCCGCCGCGCGCTTCCTCGTCTGGCTTGTTGGATGGGCACGATTGGTTTTTCTCGATCACGTTATGCGAGATCGTCGGCGAGCCCGCGTAGACGTAGAACCCTCCGCCGACCCGCTGAGGTGCCGCGACCGAACTCGGCCCGCCGCCCGAGATCAGGAACCCGTCGACGACGGTCGCGCCGGATTCGTAGAGAATCACGACCGAGTCCTTGCCGTCGCCCCTAAGGTGCGACGGGTTGGCCGCGGGGTCGCGCGTCTTGAAACCGCTGGCGTACCCGCCATAGAGTCGGACGGCTTTTTCCGAGACCTTGATATTCTGCGGATAGTTCCCGCCCGCCACCGCGATCACATCGTTGTTCGCGGCGGCGTCGATGGCTTGCTGCACGGTCTTGAAGGGCTGCGCAGCGCTGCCGTCCTGCTGGCCGGTGTTCGCGGCGTTGACGTGGAACTTGGCGGGGATGACGGTTTTGGAGGTGTCGCTCGGTGGTTGAGCGAACAGTGCTGCCGCTCCCGAAACGAGCATGAGCCCCGAATGAAGAACCCGACATAACAAGCGGTTTAGTCGCAGCATCGGATCCAACTCCTAAGAGTGAATGTATTCGCACAGGATCAATAGCCCTGGCTACGCGAATTATCACCTCCACAGAAGAGCCGGGATAGAGTGCTCCTAAAAAATCCCCAACTGGTCCTTCGCGTCTTCGGTCATCATGTCGGGCGTCCAGGGCGGCGTCATCACGATCCGGACTTCGACGCGGCCGACGCCAGGGAGTCGATTCAGGACTTGCTTGGTGTTGGCGATCAATTGCGGGCCTGCGGGGCACGCGGGGCTGGTCATCGTCATGTCGATGAAGATGTCCTCGCGGCCTTGATCCGCATCGGCCAGGTCTGCGGCCACGGCCATATCAGGCGCGGTCGCCGTAACACTCGGGTCGGCCGCTTCGGTCGACGCGGTCGGCGCGGCGGGGTCGCCGATCTGCGGGATCGTGTCGCCATCGGTCGGCGGCATTTCGATCTCGGGCGACGGTGCCGTTGTGACGTTGTAGATCAGGCCGAGGTCGATGATGTTGACGAACAACTCGGGGTCGATGACTTGCTTGAGCGTTTCGCGGATTTGTTCTTCTTGGAGAGGCATTGTTGTAATTCAGAAAAAATTTAACCGCAGATGGACGCGGATCAAAAAATGCCGCAGATAAACGCAGAGGAGACTTGACTGAACGGACTAGCTACACGATCCCTGACTCACGAATTCTGCGACTACAAATACACATGCATTATATCTCTTTGCGTCCTTTGCGACCTTCTGTTCATAAAATCATTCTTCGACTTTGACGTAAACTTCATCCCCGCGGACTTCGACCGGATGCGAACGCGTCGGTTTGCGGGCTGGCATCGTCAGCGCCGCGCCGGTACGGATGTCGAACTTCGCCCCGTGCCGCGGACAAGCAATCTCCATCCCGCAAAGCGTCCCCTCGGCCAGCGGTCCATCGTCATGCGTGCAGACATCGTCGAGCGCGTAGAACTGGCCCGCGACATGAAACAACGCAATCATCGAATCGCCAACGGGCAAGGCAATCTTGCCCGGGTCAGGGATTTCAGAAACAGCGGCAACTCTAACGAAATCAGACATTGATGCTTTGGACAGAAGGCCGTAAATCAAATCAGAAATTCATTTTGAACAGAAGGAAGCAAAGGCAGCAAAGAAATGCGGGAACAAGTGAAAGTCTAAATCCGCATTCTGAATTATCTGTGTCCCATCTGTGTCAATCTGTGGCTTGTATTTGAATCTTAAAAATCCCGCACGCGGCGGCGGATCGCTTCGCCGAGGGCTTCGCGGACGCTGTCGATCGTGATCCGGTCGAAGACCTGTTGAAAGAAGCCCGTGACGATTGTGCGGATCGCTTCTTTGCGGGTGAGCCCGCGCGATTGGCAGTAGAAGACTTGTTCATCGTCCACGCGTCCGGCGGTCGCGCCATGGGTGCAGCGGACGTCGTCGGCTTCGATCTCGAGGCCCGGAATCGAGTCCGCGCGGCTGTCGGCCGAAAGCATCAGATTGTCGTTGCGCTGGTAGCCGTCGGTTTTTTGTGCGGCGGGGTCGACCTTGATCATGCCGCGCCAGACGAGGCGCGACTTGTCCTGCAACGCGCCTTTGTAGAGCAAGTCGCTCTTGCAGTTTTCGGCTTCGTGGTGCTGTAGTGTGTTGTAGGTCAGGTGCTGCTTCCCTTCGGTGAACATGACGCCGTTGACCTGCGCGTGGGCATCACGGCCAGCGAGGGCGACGTGCTGGTTGACCTTGGCGAGCTTCGCGCCGAGCGCGCCGATCGTCCATTGGAGCTGCGCGCCGCGGCCGACGACTGCTTTTTGATGAGCAAAGTGCCAAACCGAGTGGCCCCAGTTCTGCAGGTTCACGTACCGCAACTTGGCGCCCGCGTTGACGACGAGTTCGATCCCGCCGCAATGCAGGGCATTCGACTCGTTGGCACTGGCGGTTTCGCTGAGGAGCGTTGCCTCGGAGCCGTCTTCGAGGATCACAAGCAAGTGCCCCGTGTCGATGCCGCCGGCGGCGAGTTGGCTGAAGTGATGCAGCGGGCGATCGAGCTTGACGCCACGGGGAACGTAGAGCAACGCTCCGCCGCTCCACGCCGCGGCATGCAGCGCCGCGAAGCGATCGACGTCCGTACTGATCGTCTGAAAGAGGTGTTTCTGGACCAAGTCCGAGTGCTTCACGGCCAACTCGTCGAGCGAACCAAAGATCACGCCCTGCTTGGCCAGTGCCGGATCGAGATCCGTCCGCGTCACGCGGCTATCGACGGTGACGATATGACCAGCAAGATCGACGCCGTGCGCGAGCAGTTCGGGAAGTTCCGCCGCTTCGGGTGCAGTTGCCAGTTGCGGCAGCGTGTAGTTGTCCCACTTGAACAGCCGGATATCGGTCCGCATCCATTCTTCTTCGGTGCGGTTCGGCATCGGCAGTTCAAGGAACTGCTGCCAGGCCGCGCGGCGCTGCGCGGTGAGCCACGCCGATTCGTTTTTACGCGCGGCGAGGAAATCTTCGAAGGCGGCAGTGGAAAATTGATTAATCGTGGAAAGCATCTCAAGAAAGTTTGAAAAAGTTCTAGGCTAGTCGAATTGGCGGCTCTTGATATGGGGGGTATTCAATCTCAACCAATTCTCGCTTCCATTTGCTGAATAAACTTAGCCAATCACGGAACACAAAAGTACTGATGATTCTTTTTGTTGGCAAAGCATCGGCAATTTTCCCAAGCTGACGATCCTGCTCTTGAATCATGGGAATGCCCGGCAAATCAAAATACCGATAGCAATAAAATTTACGAAACTCCTTACGGCGATTTCGCTTAGCTTCATTGTCCCGAAGTTTACGATGAAGTTTCCCTTGGGATTCTAAATATCGAATTTGACGATCAATGACATGATAATAATCAGGGTCGATAATCGCTAAATCAATATCCGATTCTTCGTGGATCGGGCGACCGAATCGATCAGGGCGCAAGCTATATCCGAGGAGGGTGCTGCCTCGAATTACAATGTTGCGTGGATGCACGGAAACGGCATCGGCAACTTTGCCCGCAAACTCAACATGCCATGCTAATGTATCGAATAGCCTCGGAGTTGCCCGTGTAAGAATACCATTGATCAAGTATTCAAAACTTCGCTCTCGTACTATTTGACGAAATAGCTCGGGGGCTAGCTCAGCGTGTCCTTCATTATCAAACATTATTGATACTAAGCTGCGGTTGATGCAGGCAGGATTAACTGAACTTTGTTTGAATATCCAAAAGTTTCGATGACACGAGCTACTTCTTCGGGAAAATCCGTTTCAAATTCAAAGTAGCGTTGATTGCTATTAAGATCACACTTGCTATTGAATTGCGGATCATCTGAATCAATTTCTACTTTTGATTTAGCCCAAAGATCGACCCTCAAATCTGCAGCAATTCTTGCTTCAGTCTTTGGATCGCCGATTTGATTGATTCTGATTATTACTTTGCACATGGTTCAATTCCTTGAATAACCTACCCCACCGACCCTTCCATTTGCAGTTCGATCAGCCGATTCATTTCCACCGCATACTCCATCGGCAATTCCTTGACCAACGGCTCGATGAAGCCGCTGACGATCATCGTGCTCGCTTCGGCTTCGCTGAGGCCGCGGCTCATCAGGTAAAAGAGCTGCTCCTCGCCGATCCGTGAGACGCTCGCTTCATGTCCGACCGAGACATCTTGCTCTTCGAGTTCGATGTAGGGGTAGGTATCGCTGCGGCTCTTGGCATCGAGGATCAACGCGTCGCAGACGACGTTGCTCTTGGACTTGACCGCGCCCTTTTCGATTTTCACTAGGCCGCGGTAGCTAGCTCGGCCGCCGTTTTTGCTGATGCTCTTGCTGATGATCCGGCCGCTGGTATTCGGCGCACAATGAACCAACTTCGCGCCGGCGTCCTGATGCTGGCCGCGCGAGGAGAACGCGATCGAGAGAATCTCGCCGCGAGCGCCCGGCTCCAACATGTAAACGGCCGGGTACTTCATCGTCAACCGGCTGCCGAGGTTGCCGTCGATCCATTCCATCACGGCGTTTTCGTACGCGACGGCGCGCTTGGTGACGAGGTTGAAAATGTTGTTCGCCCAGTTCTGAATCGTCGTGTAGCGGCAGCGGGCGTTCTTCTTGACGACGATCTCGACCACAGCCGAGTGGAGCGATTCGGTCGTGTACATCGGCGCGGTGCAGCCTTCGACGTAGTGAACCTGGGCCCCTTCGTCGACGATGATCAGCGTCCGCTCGAACTGGCCCATGTTCTCGGCGTTGATCCGGAAATAGGCTTGCAGCGGGAAATCGATCTTCACGCCCTTCGGAATGTAGATGAATGACCCGCCCGACCAGACGGCGCTATTGAGCGCGGCAAACTTGTTGTCGGCCGGCGGGATGATCGTCGCAAAATATTCGCGGACCAGGTCCGGATACTCGCGCACCGCCGTATCGGTGTCGGTGAAGATCACGCCCTTCTCGGCGAGATCTTCCTTGAGCGAGCCGTAAATGACTTCGCTTTCGAATTGTGCCTTCACGCCGCTGAGGTATTTCTTCTCAGCTTCGGGAATGCCGAGGCGATCAAACGTCTTTTTGATTTCGTCCGGCACATCGTCCCAGGTCTTGCCCTGGTGCTCGGCCGGCTTCAAGTAGTAGTAGATGTCTTGGAAGTCGAGCGAAATATCGCCGCCCCATTTCGGCATCGGCTTGGCGAAGAACATCTCGAGCGCCTGTAAGCGGAAGTTCAGCATCCACTCGGGCTCATTCTTCATCGCCGAAATCTGGCGCACGATATCTTCGTCGATCCCTTTGCGGGCCTTGAAGATCGGCGCGGAATCAGTATGGAAATCGTACTTATTGATTTCGCCGATGGTGTCGTTCGTGTTGTCTAACAGGTCAGTGGCCATGATACTCGGGGAAAATTCTTGTTGAACAGAAGGCAGCAAAGGGAGCAAAGAAATGCAAATGCGGTCAAACTTTTCTGCATTCTCTCTGCTTACTCATGTTCAAAAATTTATGAAGTTGTTATGAACAGGAGAAAGCAACGGGAGCAGAGAAAATCCATAACTGTAATCACTTCCCTGCTTTTTCTTTGCTACCTTTGCTGCCTTCTGTTCAAAAATGTATTCGACTTACACCGCGACGGCTTTGAGGGCCTTTTCATCAGCGGCGGCTTCGGGGTAAGCGGCGCGGAGCCGTTCGTAGCCCTTTTTGTGCAGTTCGGCGGCCAATTCTGGCCCGCCCGTCTCGACAATCCGTCCGCCCATGATGACGTGCGTCTTGTCGGGAACGTTGTGTTCGAGCAATTGCTCGTGGTGGGTGATGATGAGGACGCCCATCGTCGTGCCGCCGATCTCGGCGATGCTCTGGCTCGCCAGACGCACGGCATCGGCGTCGAGCCCGCTATCGGTTTCGTCGAGGATCGCGAACTTCGGCGCGAGCATGGCGAGTTGCAGGATCTCGGCGCGTTTCATTTCGCCACCGGAGAAACCTTCGTTGACATAACGGCGAGCGAACTCGGAGTCGATTTTGAGTTGCGACATCTTGCTCTTGAGTTCGCCGCGGAACTCCTTCATCGAAATCAGTTCTTCGCCTTCTTTGCGATCGGGTCGGCGAATGTTCGTCGTCGCATGCCGCAGGAAGTCGGCCATCTTCACGCCGGGGATCGCCATCGGCCGTTGAAAGGCCAGGAACAAACCCACGCGGGCTCGCGCATCGGCTTCGAGTTCGAGCAAGTTCAGCACCGAACCGTCTTCGGTGACCAGTTCGATCGAGCCGTCGGTCACTTCGTAATTTGGGTGGCCCATGATGGCGTAGCCGAGCGTGCTCTTGCCCGACCCGTTCGGCCCCATGAGCGCGTGCGTCTCGCCGCGTTTGATTTCCAGGTCAACGCCCTTCAAGATCGGCTTTCCAGCGACCGAGACATGCAAGTTCTGAATCCGCAAAATTTCGTTCATCGTTCTAGTCAAATTCAAAAGTCAAAATGCAAAAGTGAAATGCCAGCGTAGCGTTAGCCCGTGAGTTTCTGGTGGGAGTACAGTGGTTCGATATCGAGTTCGCGCGGCGGTTGGACGTAGCCGCTGTGATGCGGGATTGGGAGTTCGTCGTCGACCTTGTTTCCCGTTTGGCCGCCGTTCATCTTGGCGATCTTGTGGCCCATGATCTTGTCTTGGATCCGCATCAGACCTTCGAGCAGCGATTCCGGACGCGGCGGGCAACCGGGAACATACACATCGACCGGCACAACCAGGTCCACGCCCTTGACGACGTGATAACCCCACTTGAAGTACGGTCCGCCACCCGTGGTGCAGGCCCCCATCGCGATGACATACTTCGGATCAGGCATCAGGTTGTACAACCGGCGCACCCGGCTCGCCATCTTGTAAGTCACCGTGCCGGCGACGATCATCAGGTCCGCTTGCCGCGGCGTCGCGCGGAACGCACCAGCGCCGAAGCGATCAAGGTCATACCGGCTCGCTCCGGCGGCCATCATTTCGATCGCACAACAAGCCAGGCCGAACGTCATCGGCCAGATGCTCGATTGGCGCGCCCAATTGATCGCCTGTTCCACGGTCGTGGTGATGACGTTCTCTTCGAAACGGCCTTCGATCCAGGGAAGTGACATGGGTCGTTGTTCTTTCAAAATTCTTTAGTTTCAAACCGGAACAATTGGCAAACGGAAGACCTCGATTTTACCATTTTACATGGTGGTTCGTAAGCGCTGCGGGGTGCTGAAAATCCTTAGGTATGCGAGGCGATTGCCAGACTCGTAACGCACGAGTCAAACTTGGTTTTCCAGGGGAGTTTGCCGAGCGGGATCACACGAATGGGGACGCCTTCCTTTTTCAAGCGTTTGGCTGCCTCGAGCGGCCCATAAACCATCAACCCTTTATCCCAAAGCGGTTGATGATCTGGGAAAAAATCGTGGAGCAAAATCACCCCGTTCTTGTTTAATCGCTGCAGGGAAAGCTGAGTTTCTTGATAGACGGTGGATGACGCATGATCGCCATCCAAAAAAATGAAATCAAACTTGTCCTGGCAGCGCGGCAAGTAGGAAAGCGACGGTTCCGCGCGAAATTCGACCTGCGACTCACAGCCGTACTCGGCCATCATTTGTCGCGGAGACCCGGGCAGACCGAACTTCCTCCAATAGCTTTCGGGGCTGTCATTCACATCGAAAATATCGAGCGTGGTGATCTTCCAAGGTTCTGGATTCTCCGCGTGAATCGCTTTCATCGCCGACGCCAGATGAATGGTCGATGCTCCGACATGCGTTCCGCATTCCAAAATCGACTTTGGCCGCAACGCATAAATCAAATACCAAATCGCCCGGCGATCACCGATGTTAACACCATCGGTTGTTAAATCTTCAATTCGGCAAACTTCGTCCAAGCGCAACTTCGCCTGCTGCCACTGACGCTCAATCTCTTCAGACGCAAAGATGTTTGACAATTCGGATTCGGTAAATTTCCGCAGATTCTCTGCCTGAAAGTCCAAACGAGCCACTTTTTGCAGTTGCCGCTGAGACCGCCATTTTGCAGAAACTTGCGAGAGCCGTTGTCGAATCGCACTGAACATCGATTAAGCCCCCCCGGCCAAAGTACGATCCAACGATTCAATCGCATCATGGGCTGCGGTTTGAAACCGGCAACAATTCCCGCCATCCAACCGACACTCTGTCAACTTGACCCGCGATCCCAGCAGGTCCGTTAACAACATTTTTTCGAGCGAGCAAATCCCGCGATCCAATTCGGCCAATTGCGGATAAGGACACGCCCAAACCGAAAGGATCGGCAACTCGGGCGAGGAAGGAACGCTCCCTTCGTCGGTCGCTTCCGCTGTCTCAGCCGACTCGCTCGGCAGATTCGCACCGACGTAATCGACGCTGACCGGGATGTTGCGATTCCCGAACAGCGCCGCGACCGATTGGAAGCGTTCCTCGAGGGTATCGCCCGTGATCTGGGAACGATATTCATTCGCCATGCGAGCCGAAAGCCGCTTGAGCAAACCGCTGCGAATCTCGGTGTCCTTGATGCTGCGAATCTCTTCCCATAAGGCGAGCGAAAGATCGACAAAGTTATGCCCGGATTGCCGTAACGCCTTGTCCGTTAGAGCGTAACGATGACTCGGGCGACCGCGGGCTGGCTTCGTTGTCTCGCGCGTGATCAGCCCCAAGCCCATCAAACGGGTCAATCGCTGCCGCACGGCGGTCGCCGTAACATTCATCGCCGTCGCCAGTTCCGTGATCCCGCAGGCTCCTTCTTTGCGCAGCAAATCGAGCAGCCCGCGATCGGAACTTTCGACATTTGGCGGGGAAGCTAGCATAAAGCTGGTTCAAATCGTGATTTTGGTGCAAAGCCAAGGGGTTCACCCCCTTGGATGCCAAGAACTACTCCTATCCTAGAGGGAAAAGGCTTTTTGACAAGTTCTTATTTGAAAAATAGCGGCAATTCTCAGAATTTTCCATATCCCATTACAGCAAAGTGACTTACATCATACGCTATAGTCATTTTAGTTCGAGATCTGACCAAGCCTTGTCGCTGCTGGGATTCTCACATTTTCCGCATTGCTTTTGTCCTTGCTAGTTCACTCGTTCTACCTAGAATTGGTTCAGTCTCAATAAGGCGTTGAATTCTCAATAAGCCTTCGGTTTTCGACTTCCCAAAAACAGCGTTTGATATGTCCCAAGATTTTGCCCTCGGCACCGTCGAAGTCGCCTCGACCCCGCTGCAACGCTTCGAAGAATTCCTGCAAAGCCGCGGCAAGCGCGTGACGCAGCAACGTCGCATCATCGTGCAGCAAGTCGCCTCGCGCCACGAACACTTCGACGCCGATCAATTGGTCGACGACTTGGCCAAGGCCGAGAGCGCCGATACTAAGCGCGGCGATAAAGTCAGCCGCCCGACGGTCTATCGCACGCTCACCGAAATGGTCGAGGCGGGTCTGCTCCGAAAGATGTCGCTCAACGGCCGCGCGGTCTACGAACACGACTACGGCTACCCCCAGCACGATCACCTGCACTGCACCGAGTGCAACAAGCTGATCGAATTCCAAAGCGACGAACTCCTCGCGATCCGCGAAGCGGTCGCCCGCGAGAACCAATTCCGCGTGACGAATCACCGGTTTATCGTGAGCGGGGTCTGCTTGGATTGCCGGCTGGCGAAGACACGGAAGCGGAAGTTGGATTTGGTTTAAAGCACCTTTTGCATAATGTAAAAATTGATGAGTACGCAATTCAAGTTTGTTACATTCATTGCAGCTATAATACTTATTTCGCTTTTTTGGTATTCAATTGTAATCTTCAAAATATCAACCAACCGTGATTCAACAGACAATACAAATCTTATCAAAGGCACTTATCGGATCGTCGTAAATGAGGAGCACATCCTAGAGAACAAAGATAATCCGCTTCGCGTCTTTGTTATACAGTTCACCATCACCAACCGTTCAAATGAAGGCTTCAAGCTTCCAGTGCCAGATCAACTTTTGATAAAATATCAGGATGAAATGCATGAATTTCCCCTCACGAAAAAGTACTTGCAGGCAGCAAATATCGCAGACGAACAGATCATTGCTTCTGGAGATAAACTGCAATTTGCACTTCCGTTCCACGGCACGGGGTTGCCCAAAAATCTAGCTCAACTTGATAACTCCACTTTGGAGTGGCTAGATAGCAAAAACAAAACCGCTTTGATACTCAAGTATCAACCCTAATTCTCACATTACATTCCTCGGAGTTTTACGCGATGATTTCCCCTACCCTACGATTGCTACTTTCGTTTGGAATTATCTGCGTCTGGCTAATCGCGTCGCAACGATCTTTCGCCGCCGTGTTTGAAGTAAAACCCATCACCGAAGAACAAGCCAAGGAATACACGCTCGATCAAGCGTTCTACAAAAAAGGGACGCTCGTTCAAAACATCTTGATCGCCACGTCGGACAAGGTGCCCGATGTCACGCATCTCGAAGCGGCGTATCTCTTTGATCAACTGCTGAAACTCGCGCGGCCCGACGTGGCCGAGCGGGTGCGCGAGCGCAAGGTGCTTTGCATCTTGTTGGGACACAGCGAGCAAGTCTCGGAACTGCCGCAGTACAAGTCCGACAAGACGGGCAAGGAACTCGACTTCTACAATTGGCGCAGCCGTGGGTTTCTAGAGATGAACAAAAACGGCCACCCGACGGTCCTCTTCACCGAAGAAGACGTCATGGAATACGAGGGCGGGATGCAAAACGAAAGCATCCTGATCCACGAGTTCGGCCACGTCATCGCCGGCGTTGGTTTCGACGACGCTCTCCGCGAAAAGATGACCGCAGCTTATAAAGCAGCGAAGGCCAAGGGGATTTATAACGACGGTTACGCCGCACAGAAATTTCGCCGCGTCAAAAGCGAGACGCCCGTGCTGCTGCTCGATGAATTGTGCAAGAGTTTTCCCGACCTCGACCCGGCGTTTGTCAAAGCGTGCCTCGACGGCGGCGATGTGCTGGTCAACGGAAACCCGACCAACTCCAAGGTCACCGTCACCAAAGACGACAAGGTGCTGATCGTCTTCGGCGGGCCCAAGGAAACGTACGCCGTCAAGAACCGGGGCGAATACTGGGCCGAAATTTTCCAAATTTGGTTCGATACCAACCGCACGATGGACCACGACCACAATCACATCCACACGCGCGAGCAGCTCAAAGAGTACGACCCCGACGGCGCGAAACTGGTCGCCGAAGTGATGGGCGACACGCCTTGGAAATTCGTCTCGCCCCGCGAGCGCGTCGGCCGCGATCACCTAGTGAACTACGATCCGGCCAAAGCGCCCAAGGTCACGAAGCTGGACCACATCGACAAAGCGGCCCAGGATTATTACGACAAGTATTGGAAGGACTATTGGCAGCGGTTGAAGGAGAAGTATAAGGCGGCGGAGTGATTTAAAGTTCATCCGTTTCTTGTGCGCGCCTGCCTAGACTTCGAACATCGGAGCCATCCCTCAGAAAATCCAAAGCTGCGAACTTGTATCAGCACTCCACTTGAAGCGGTACCTGTAGGTTCCAGATGACCATTAGATGACTATGAAAATAGCCTGCCATACGTTTGTCGAAAACTGAGTTTGAAGGTTGTCTTGAACCCAGCGCGAGCTAGAAAACTTTTTGAATCTGGCAAGCGCGCTCTCAACTTCATCACCGCCTGACAATCGTCCTCATCGATCTCATATTCACTGGTTAACACATCGATCGCGACAAATTTGCCGTGATCGCTAGGAAGCAGCTTTGGCGTGATGTCACGCTCAAAGATTTCTCTTCCTCGCTGAACGACTTCTGCGAGCGATTGATTGCGATCGACTGCGGCCATGTAATTTCTCCCGAAGTGTTACTTTTATCTTAACATCAGCGGGAACTGGCAGCGAACTAATAAAACCTAATTCCCCGCCCCCAAACTATTACTCAACATCAACCCATCAATCTCCAACGCCGCCACGCGCAGATCCTGCAGCGCTTCGAGATACGACAAGTTCGTCTGCGCGAACGTGCGCAGCGCGACGAGCATTTGCAGATAGTCGTACTCGCCGGCGTGATACGCTTTGCCCACCAATTCCAGATTCTCACGCGAGTCGGGCAGGATCGCTTGGCGATAGCGCTCGACTTGGGCTTGCGCCGTTTGATAGCGCTGAAAGACCGTGGCGAGGCGTTGCTGCAAGTCGAGTTGCAGCTTGTCGAGCGCGCGTTCCGCGGCGAGCGCTTCGTGGCCCGCTTGGGTGATGCCGCCTTGATTGCGGTTCCAGATCGGAATCGGGAGCGTGAGTTGAATCTGACCGTTCGTCGCGTCCACGGAACGGTCGTCTTGGACGATCCCCTCGAAACTAAGATTCGGTTTCTTCTCGACCTGGGCTCGCTGATAGGCCCAGCGGGTGCGTTGAATTTCCGCGTGGGCCGCGGCGATTTCGGGGCTGTTGCGTAGCAGTCGTTGGAGCGTCGGCTCCCACTCGTGGAGCGGCGGGAGTTCATCCCAGCGGCCTTGCATCGCTTGGGGAGCGAAGTTGCTCACCCCCGTGGCGGCGGCCAGTTTCCGCCAGGATTCGAGGTACTGAAACTCGCTCCGCTTCTGGAGGATCACGGCCGATTCGTATTCGACCTTGGCTTGCAACAAATCCGCGCGGCCGATCTCCTTGGCCGCGAGCCGCTTCTGAGTGATGTCCACCACACCCTGGGCCGACTTGAGAATCTCGCCGGCTAACTGGCTGCGCTGCTGCGCCGCGAGGGCATTAGTGAAGTTGATTCGCACATCGGTTAAGACTCGCAGTTGCTGCGCGGCGTATTCTTGCTGCGCGCGCTGAATCTCTTGGCAAACGACCGCGCGATTCAGGGTAAGCTTCTCATGGCGGACAATTTCCTGGCCGAAGATCACGCCGCGTTGTTCCACGCTGGGACTGCCAAGTTGCTGATCCGAGTAACCGGCATACGGATTCGGCGCGAGACCGACTTGTTCCCACTTGCCGCGCAGCGCGTTGATCTTGGCCCACGATTCGGCCAATGACGGATTATTCGACAGCGCTAGGCGCTCGAAATCGGCGACGCTCATCGCCGAACCAATGGCGATCGGCGCCGAGTGAATTGGTTCCGCTGGCACTGTTTCCGGGAGCGGCGGCAACGGCGCAGGGGTTTGCGGCGCGAGCGCCGGCAGACTTTGCACCGCGGGCTGCTCACGCACGAGCGGAGCTTGCGCCCACCCCAACGTGTGGAGCGGCAAGCTCGCCGCGAGGGCGTAGCCCCAGAGCGCGGCGCGGCGGCGAACGGATCGTGGGGAGGACGATTTCATGAAGCTTCGGCGGAAGGATCCCCGCATTAAATCCGGATGCGGAGGACATTCAAGGAGAATGTCTGTCCGGAACAAGGCGGGAGGAACGCTAGGTGGGGTAATCGCAACGGGTGTGGACCCGCGCAATTCAAAACGAACAACGTCCCAATTTGGCCGCCGCCGAAGTGGGACACTTAATCAACTCTGTGGAAGAGTTATCAAACACTGCGGAACACGCAACGTGACAATCGTCAGATTGCTTGGTTGCTCCCAAGTTCTATCGACGCTGGCAAAAGCACGACTTGATGCAAAGAGACCGCATTTCGCGGCGTTTTTGCGGCAGTTTTGCTAGCATCGATTACTGAGTAGGCGACTGACATTGCCGCTGATTGCGGATCGTGACTATATTGAAGTGCTGCGGACAAGCTCCGCTAGTGAAGATTTTTCCTGCTTGGAATACTCGTGCGGCAAATCGCGACATCACTGACGATCTTCGGCATCTTGCTGCACGGCCTGCTGGGTTGGTGCCCGCAGCACGACCATGCCGGGTGTTCGCAAAGCACGAAAAAAGCCGCGGCCTCGGCCAAGTCGACCTGCTGCCACAACCATGCGCATTCGCATCAAGCTCCGGCAACGCCAGCGAACAACAAGTCCGATACCCCAACGGACTCCGATCATACGCCGTGCTGCGACCATGCCGATTGCTTGTTCCTCGATGGTTCAGTCGCTGGTCAAAAGATCGTCGTCCCGTCTTTGCCACAACTCCAGTTCGCGATCGTCAAATTGGCATCATTGCAGTCTTCTCAGCAAATCGCTGAGACTGCTCCTCTCTTCGAGCCGCCTCCTATGGCTCAAGCTGCGCGCGTGGCGCGCTGTGTCTGGCTGATCTAAAGCCCGCGCCCCTTGCTTTGGATTTCGATTCCGCACTGTTGCGGAGTTTGGATCACTCGATTCGTGCGCTGACGTTCGTGGTTGTTCGTGAGCGCGCGAAAAGTTACCGAACGTTGTATTGACTCGCCGTGGCGTCACTCCGAGATCGCCGCGCGTTTTGAAGAGCGCAACGTCTGGCCATGCATCGTCCGCGCGTGCGGCAGTTTACCGCCGTAGATTCCGCCGTGCGGGCGATGTTTTTCGAACATTTTGATCGTGTTTTTTGATTTCCCGCTTCGCTCCATCGATTCATGTGACGTCAGGATTCCTGCCATGGAAACATCAACACCTTGGTACCTCAACTTCAAACTCTTGTTCTCCGTCATCATCGTCGGATCGTTGGTCGGCGGTTTTGCCTGGGTAAGCAAGTCCGACGAAGCGCGCACGGCCATTGCCAAGTGGATTCAACCTGACAAGGGTGAAGACGAGCACGCAGGGCATGAGGGTCATGACCATGGCGGCAGCATGGACTCGCTCGAACTCAGCGAGAACGGCCGCAAGAACATCGGCTATCGGCCAATCACCGTCGAGCTCGATGATTTTCAGAAGAAGCTGACCTTGCCCGCCACGGTCGTCGATCGCCCGGGCCATACGCAAATCCAAATCCCCGCGCCGATGACGGGCATCGTGACCAAGATTTACACGATTGAGGGAGCCGCGGTGAAACCCGGCAGCCCGCTATTCGAGTTGCGGTTAACGCACGAGGAACTCGTCGCCGCGCAGCGGGAGTTTTTGCAAACACTGGGAAGCATCGATGTCGTCAAGAGCGAACTCAAACGCCTGGAATCCTACGAGGATGGAGTTGTCGCGGGCAAAAAAATCATCGAGAAGCAATTCGAAAAACAAAAGCTCGAAGCGGCGCTGCAAGCCGAGCGGCAGGGATTGTTGCTACATGATCTGTCGGCAGCCCATATTGCGGGCATCGAAAAAAGCCGTCAAGTGGTGAGCAACTTGACCATCGTCGCCCCCACGGCCGGCACGGCGAACCCCTCGACGGCGGAGCTGTATGTCATCCAGCAACTGCCGATCAAACTCGGCCAGCAAGTCGAAGCGGGGCAGCCCCTGGCGATGCTGGCGAATCATGCGCTGCTGTACATCGAAGGGCACGGCTTTGAAAACGATCTGCCGGCTTTGCGCCAGGCGCTCGAGAAAGGCTGGAAAGTCACCGCGATTCCTAGCGGCGCGGCCGAGGACGAGGACAAGCTCAAAGAACTCGAGTTGCTTTATATCGCTGACCGGATCGAGACCGATTCACGCGCGATTGCGTTTTATCTGTCGCTCCCCAACACCATCGAATCGCAGCGGGAATCCAACGGTTACACGTTTGTGCAATGGAAGTTTCGTCCCGGCCAGCGGATGGAGTTAGTGATCCCCGTTCAAGAATGGGAGAAGCAAATTGTCCTCCCGATCGAAGCCGTCGCGGCCGACGGCGCCGAGAATTATGTCTTTGCCGAAAACGGCAAAAAGTTTGACCGCGTCGCGGTGCATGTCCTCTATCGCGACCTGGAAAAAATCATCATCGAGGACGATGGCTCGGTCTTCCCCGGCACGATCATCGCGGCCCGCGGCGCGTACCAGATGCAACTCGCCCTCAAGAACAAAGCCGGCGGCGGAATCGATCCCCATGCCGGACACAACCACTGATTAGCAGCCCGCGGCGTAAGCGAGGGAGTTATCTTTAGCAGCCCGCGGCGTAAGCAAGGGATTTTCATCACTGCAAACACTCCCTCGCTCACGCGTCGGGCTGCTAAATACACTAACACACCCTCGCTAACACTACGGGCTACAAAAATACACAATGCTCAATTCCATCATCAAACTGTCGCTGCGTTACCGCACGATCACCATCGCGCTGGCGCTGGTGCTGACGGTCTACGGCGGCTACGAACTGGCGCATTTACCGATCGACGTTTTCCCGGACCTCAATCGCCCGCGCGTCACGGTCATGACCGAAGCGCTGGGGCTTGCGCCCGAGGAAGTCGAAACGTTGATCACTTTCCCGCTCGAATCATCCCTCAACGGCGCGACGGGTGTGCAAGCGGTGCGCAGCGCCTCGGGCGTCGGCCTCTCAGTGATCAATGTCGAATTCGAATGGGGCACCGATATTTACATCGACCGCCAGATTGTCGCCGAAAGGCTGGCCGTGGCGATGGACCGTCTGCCCGAGGGCGTCAAACCGCAAATGGCGCCGATCTCGTCGATCATGGGCCAGGTGCTGCAAGTCGGCATGTACAGCAAAGACAACACGACAAAGCCGATCGAGCTCCGCACACTCGCCGATTGGGTCGTGCGCCAGCGTTTGCTCAAGATCCCCGGCGTGGCCCAAGTCATCACGATGGGCGGCGGGCGAAAGCAGTATCAGGTGCTGGTCAATGAGGAACAGCTCTTCAACTACAACGTTACGCTCGAAGAAGTCGAAAAAGCCGTCGCGGCGAGCAACTCGAACGCCACGGGCGGATACCTCGAGGACAACGGCAATGAACTGCTCGTCCGTTCAATCGGCCGAGTGCAAGATCCAAAAGAGCTCGAATCGATCGTCGTCAAATCGACGAACGAAGGTTCGATTCAACTGCATCAGGTCGCGCGCATCCGTGAAGACGCGCAAGTAAAACGCGGCGACGCGGCCGTCAACGGTTCGCCCGCCGTGATGATTGTCATCGCCAAGCAACCGGGCGCTGATACACGCCTGGTCACCGACAACGTGATTCGCGCGCTGGATGATCTCAAAGCGACATTGCCCCCGGATGTCGTCATCAATTCCGAGGTCTATCAGCAGAAAGAATTCATCGACCTGAGCATTAACAACGTTAAAGAGGCGCTGCGCGACGGCGGGATCTTGGTCGTCATCATTTTGTTCTTGTTCCTGCTCAATTTCCGCACGACGTTTATCACACTTACCGCGATTCCCCTGTCGATTGTCGTCACCGGCTTGGTCTTTAAGTGGTTCGGGTTGTCGATCAACACGATGACGCTCGGCGGCTTGGCAGTGGCGATCGGCGAGTTGGTGGACGATGCGATTGTCGATGTCGAAAACATCTATCGCCGCCTGCGCGAGAACAAACACGCCGCGCACCCCAAATCCGCCCTGCGCATCGTCTACGAAGCGAGCAGCGAAGTCCGCAATTCGATCGTGTTCAGCACGATTCTCGTGGTTTTGGTCTTCATTCCGCTCTTCGCGCTGGACGGCATGGAAGGCCGGCTCTTCACGCCGCTGGGAATTGCGTACATCGTCTCGATTCTCGCTTCGCTCGTCGTGTCGCTGACCGTGACGCCCGTGCTTTCATATTGGATGCTGCCGAATGCGAAATTCATGGATCATGAAGAAGACGGGTTCTTCCTGCGGTTCTTGAAACGCATCTTCGGCGTCGCGATTCGGTTTAGTTTGGAACATCCCTATCCCATCCTGACCAGCGTCGCCGTCGCGGTCGGGATCAGTCTCGTCGTCGTGACGAACTTGGGCCGCGACTTTCTCCCGCCGTTCAATGAAGGGAGTGTCCAGGTCAATGTCCTGCTGCCTGCCGGCACATCGCTCGAAACGTCGAATCGCTTGGCCGCGATGGTCGACCAGAAGATCAAAAAGATCCGCGGCGTCACCGCCTTTGGCCGCCGCACCGGCCGCGCGGAACTCGACGAACATGCCGAAGGCGTCAACGTCAGCGAAATCATCATCAGCTTCGATCCCCACAGCGGCCGCAGCCGCGAAGAAATCCTCGAAGAAATTCGCGAAGAACTCACCCAAGTCCCGGGCATTGCCAAAAAAAACATCTCGGTCGAGCAACCGCTGGCTCACTTGATCTCGCATATGCTGTCGGGCGTCAAGGCGCAAGTCGGGATCAAAGTTTACGGCGACGATCTGAACATCCTGCGCAAGACGGCGGATCAAATCAAAGCCGCCATCGAGGGCATCGAAGGCGTGCGCGACTCGGTCGTCGAACAACAAACGGAAGTCCCGCAGTTGCAAATTCGCTTGAATCGCGACGCGCTCAAACGCCTCGGTCTCAGCGCAGACTACGTCAACGAATTTATCGAGACGGCGCTCAACGGCCGGACGGTTTCGGAGATCGTGCTGGACGAACGCAAGTTCGATCTGGTCGTGCGGTTCGATGACAAGTATCGCCAGGATCTGGAGCGGCTCAAGCGCTTGGCGGTGAACCTGCCGCGCGGAGGCAAGGTTCCGCTCGAAGAAGTCGCGACGATCCGCAAGGCCAGCGGCCCCAACACGATCAACCGCGAGAACGTCCGCCGCCGCATCGTCATCCAATGCAACACGTCCGGCACTGACTTGCATAGTGTCGTCACGGATATCCAAGCACGCGTGGCAGACATCAAAGCGGCTCTGCCAGTCGGCTATGAAATCGAATACGGCGGGCAATTCGAAAGCCAGCAGAACGCAACCAAGATGATCGGCTTGCTCAGCTTGATTTCGCTCGCCGCGATGTTTTTGGCGCTCTACACGCTGTTTCATTCGGTGAACTTAGCGCTGCAAGTCCTCGCCGCACTGCCGATGGCCGCGATCGGCGCGGTCGCCGCGCTGGTCATCACACGGCAATCGCTGACCGTCGCGAGCATGGTCGGGTTCATTTCGCTCTCAGGCATCGCCTCGCGCAATGGGATTCTCTTGATCGCGCATTACTTGCACTTGGTGAAGCACGAGGGCGAGCATTTTACCAAGGAGATGATCGTCCGCGCGGGGCTCGAGCGCTTGGCGCCGATGCTGATGACGGCGCTCACCGCCGGCATCGCGCTGATTCCACTGGTGCTTGCCGCGGGTGAACCGGGCAAGGAAATCCTGTACCCCGTCGCGACGGTGATTCTCGGCGGGTTGATCAGTTCGACGCTGCTCGACTTCTTCGTCCACCCTGCCCTGTTTTGGTGCTTTGGACGAACTCAGGCCGAGAAGCATTTGCACGACAACGAAGGGGGCGACGATTTGGATGAACCGATTACGTCGGCCTTGCCAATTCGCGCTGAACCTTTTGAAAGGGAAAAGGAAAAAGGAAAAAGGTAGCGCGCACCACCTTTTTCCTTTTCCCTTTTTCCTTGAGATGACTAGCGGCCGTTTTCGTCACCGATCACCGCGCCCTCTGGTATGTCGTTGGTTCGCTTGGAGGATTGTTGGCTTGCTTGCCCGATAGACGCCGTGCGATGTTCGCGCGGCGGATAACCCGGCACCCTTGGCACGGTGCTATTCCCTAAAAGGAGTGTTTCCCATGCGTCAGTTACTAAGTACGTTCGCCGTTTTAGCGCTATTGTCAGGTGTTGCTCAATTGCAAGCTCAACCCGGCAAGGCTCCCGCGCCCGCGCCGCACGCTCATCCCGATCATGGTCCGCACAACGGCGACCTGATCGAGTTGGGCAATGAGGAGTACCATTTGGAGCTGGTTCACGATGTGAAGGCCGGCACTGTGGCGTTTTACTTGCTCGATTCGACCGCCAAGAAGATGCTCGCGATTCCGGCTAAGGAAATCCTGGTCAACGTGAAAGTCGCCGGCAAGGGGAAGCAGTACAAAATCCCGCCGTTCCCCCAGGCCAACGATCCCAAGGACAACTTTTCCGCCTACGGGACCAAGGACAAGGAACTGATCGACACGCTCGAGAAGCACGGCATCGAAGCCTTCGTCGTTATCGAGATCGCCGGCAAGCAATACCGCGGCAAGGTCGAACACCACCATCACCACGACCACGATCCGGCGAAGAAGTAATTTGGGATTTTAGTAGCCCGCAGCGTAAGCAAGGGAGTTCAATTCTCCCTCGCTTACGCGTCGGGCTGTTAAAGAATCCGCCGCATGGTCCAGGCCAGCCAATCGCGCCACCGTTCCCACCAGCGACGCTGCTGGCAATGTTCAAGTGTCACCGGTTCGCTGTGCTGCATCTCGTAAGCGCAGACTTCGCGTACCAAGGCAGTGAATTTGGCCGAACGAATGACTCCTAGAAATTCCAGATTCACCCGCAAACTCCGCGGGTCGAGATTGCACGAGCCGATGACGCTCCATTGGCTGTCGACGACGAGGACTTTGCTGTGCAGCATCTGATCTTGGCGCTCGTAGATTTCAATACCGCGGCGTAAGAGCTTTTCGTACAGGTGCCGACTGGCCCAGCGCACCGAGCGAACATCGCTCTGGGCGGGGACGATCACTCGCACTTTGACCCCGTTGCGCCGGGCTCGCAACAACTCGCGCAACACGCCGCCGACGGGAATAAAGTAGGCCATCGAGACGACGATCTCTCGCTCGGCCGCACGCAGCAGCGGCACAAAGACGAGCGACGCGCGGCGCTGCCGATTCCGCGGCTGCGGATCGAACAGCGAGATCGTTTCCTCGGGCGTTTCCAGCATCGCTTCGACGGGCCACGGGCCCGGCGCGACGCGATGCTTTTCATGCACCTTCTGCCAGAGCCGGTCCATCGCCGCGGCGATTTCGGCCGTCTTTTCGCCGACCATGCGGACATGCAAGTCGCGCCAGCCGCCGCTTTTAGGCATATTCTTGGCCCGCGCGTCGGCGACGGTGCGGACGCCGCTTTGATCGACGATGTTCATCCCGCCGAAGTACGAGATCTGGTCATCGACGATGAGCAGCTTACGATGGTTGCGGCGATTGAAAACTTGAAAGAGCGAAAAACGGCTCAGCGCATGAGCCAACGTATGAAAGACGTGCACCTGCGCGCCGGCGGCGGTAATCGGCTCAAAGAGTTTGTTCGACGCCGAAATGCTGCCCAGGGAATCGTACATCAGCCGCACTTCCACGCCAGCCGCCGCGCGTTCGGCGAGTGCCTCGGCGATTACGCGGCCCGCATCGTCCTCGGCAAAGATGTACGTCTCCATCCAGACGCGCTGCTTCGCCGCGCGAATGTCAGCGAGCATCGCGTCGATCAGCGGCGGCGAATGTTCGTAAAGCCGCAACTCTTGCCCCGCGACCATTAACGGCCCAAGCTGGCCGCTCCCGGCCAGCGAATTTCCCGGCTCGTCTGTGTTCGTGACAGTGCTCGACATAAGTGGCGTGGGTTTTACCCACGCGAAAATTTTATAGCCCGTAGCGTTAGCTAGGGCGAGAAAGAATACCGCTATTCGCTGCAGATGTTGTTATTGAAGCGTCTTCTTCAACCAAGCGATCAGCTGTTCCTGATAATCCGAGTTGAGCTTGCTCCACCCGCCCATGCCGTGCGCGCCGCCAGTGACCGTCATTAATTCACACGCGTTGCCATGCTTTTTCATCAGCGTCTGAAATCGCGTCGATTGTTCATGCGGGACCTGGGCATCTTTGTCGCCATGAATCAGCAGATACGGCGGCATTTTTTCATGCACGGCCGTGCTGGCCGAGGCCGCGCGGAGTGCCTTGCGCGCTTCGTCATTCAACTCCGTGAGCCCGAGCAATCCGGTCATCGATTCGCCGAGCATCCCGCGATGGTCGACTTGAAACTCGAGATCGTGCGGCGCATAAAACGGCACCACCGCCGCGACACTCGTGTCGTCTTTGCCGACCGCGCCGACATACGACACCAAATGCCCGCCGGCCGATTCACCGATCAGGGCGATTCGCTTGGGATCGACTTTGTACTCTTTGGCATGCTCCTTGACCCAGCGAATTGCCGTTTGCACATCGTCGGCACACGCCGGCCAGCGATGCGCCGGCGCTAAACGATAGTCAATCGTGAACCAAACGAAGCCCGCTTTGGAGAGCGGTTCGAAGATCGGCGTGATGAAGCTTTGCTTGGTCCCCTTGGTGAACCCGCCGCCGTGAACCAGGATGCACGCCGGAAACGGCCCCTCGCCCTCGGGCACAAACGCATCGAGCTTCAAGCTGACCTCGCCGATTTTGGCGTACTCGATGTCTTTTTTGAGCGGGGGGAGTTCCGCGGCATGTAAGGCGTTTGCTGTGAAAAGGCAAACGGTCAAGAAACAAAATATTCGTGCGAGTTGGGTCATCGCTTGCACTCGTGTGGAAAGAACGAAGCTCGGATTTTAATCTGCAGAGCAATCGAATACAGGATGGTCATTTTTTGTCGCCCTCGCTAACGCTACGCGCCTACAAAATCACTACTCGCGAATCGCGCGTTTGAACCATGGCAGCAGGGCGAACATGATGCCAGCAAAGAAGACGCATGAACCGCAAAGCACGAGCCAAAAGATCGAGTGATCGACTTTTTGATAAAGTTCGCCGAAAATCCCCGAGAGCTTGTTGCCAACAGCGGTCGAGAGAAACCAGCCCCCCATCATGAACGCGCGAATCTGCGCCGGCGAGAGTTTGTTGACGAATGACAAACCCATCGGCGAGAGACAGAGTTCGCCGAGCGTTGCCGCGGCATAAGTGCCAACGAGCCAGCCCACCGAGCCTTTGACTTGGCCATCGCTGGTGCTTTGCGTGGCGGCCCACATGATTAATGGAGCGCCCCCCGTGATGAGCAAGCCGAGCCCGATTTTGGCCGGCGTGGAGGGTTCCCAACCGCGCGCGCGGAGGAAGTGAAAGAACCCGACGACTAGCGGCGTAAACAGCACCACAAAGCCGGGGTTGATCGACTGGAACAGCTCGGGGTTGACGATCTGGAGATGCTCGCCCTGCGGGAGTTGCGGCGTCGCGGCATCGGCCTTGGCTTGGATTTCATCCAGCATTTTCTGGGTGACGAAGACCTTTTCGCCGGTGCTGACTTTGAGTTCGCGGGCTTTTTCTTTTTGCTCGTATTCCGCGGGCGAGATGACCTGGAAGGTCGCAAGCTGCGGCCGCGGCGTCGTGGGCGAGGCGTTTTTGAAATACTCCGGCGGAGCATTTTCCGCAAACTCCGGCACGGCGGAGATGAGCTTCTGGACCAACGGACCCGGCACGCGGTCCGTGTTGTCGCGCGTCCAGACCGTGAGTGCCGTGGTGTTCAGGTGGAACACGGCCCAAAAAATAATCACGACTAGGAACAAGACCAAGAGCGCGCCGACTTTGTCGCGTTCGGCGGGAACTTGGAGTTTGCTCCAGATGCGCACATAGAACACGACCACCGGCAGGCACGCCCCGATAAACGCCGCATTGATACTACTCAACGGCAGCCAACCTTGCCCCGCAGCAAACCACGACAACACGGCGAGCAACGCAGCGGGTATCAAGCATTCGAGCCAGAGCGGCGTGAGATCCTGTTTGACGGCTGATAGCTGCGCCGCATTGTCGGCCTTTTCAAAGCGGCGATAGAAACACGCAAACGTGATCAACCCGATCAACATCCCAATTGCCGCTGTTCCAAACGCGGCGTGCCAGCCTTCGAGTTTCCAATTGGCGGTGATCTGCCAAGGATGATCGTCAAAGTAATTTCGCACGACCGCGGCGATCAGATTGCAGCTAAAAGCGCCCAGATTGATGCCCATGTAAAAGATGCTATACCCGGCATCCTTGAGTTTGCTGTCTTTGGGATAAAGGTTGCCCAACAAGGTCGAGATATTGCTTTTGAACGCGCCGTTCCCTAGCACCAACAGCAGCAAGCCCAGATAAAGTCCAATCTCGGTCGGCCAAGCGAGCACCAAATGGCCCGCCATCATCAGGATTCCGCCAATCAAGATCGTGCGGCGATATCCCAGCAAGCGGTCGGCCAAGAGCCCTCCAATAAACGGGGTGAAATACACCATCGCGGCGTAGGTGCCAAGGACGATCGCCGCATCGGCATCGGTCCAGCCCATGCCCCCCTTTTGCGAGTCGGCTAAATACAGCGGCAAGATGCCGAGCATGAGATAGAAGCTGAATCGCTCCCACATCTCGGTCATGAACAAGATCGCCAGACCGGGCGGATGGCGTTCCGGATTTTCGGCGGCAGCGGCATTAGTTTTCGGAGATTCGTAGGGATTGCTCTTGGCCATGGGTGATTAATTTCCGCTGGTGTTTCGAACTTCGAATTTAAGCAGTGTATCGCCATTTTGCACGGGCCGCAAAAGTGTTTGTCTTCGAATAAGACAAACATCCCGGCATCAATGTCGACTACCCTAAAGCTAGACTTGAGTTTTCCAGCAAAATGAAAAACGCCGCAAGTTAGCCAGAAGATGACCAACAAGCGGCGTAAGATGATTCGAAACAGATTCCCTGAGCACTCCTCTTCGAGTCGCCGCTAAACGGTGGAGACTTTCCAGGAGTCCGCTCAATCCCCCACATCCGCTTCCAAAAACCGCGCGAGCTTGTAAAAGTCGCTTGTCGGCGAAATGTAGCGGACCACGGTGACCAGCGATTCTTGGTTGATCAGTTGCTCGAACGGGACGTAGTTCAGGTCCAACTGGCCGGTGACACTCACCATCACTCCGTTGAGTCGTTGCTCGACTAAAGCGCGATACGCGCCGACGCCCAACTGGCTGCCGAGCATGACGTCGAACGCGTGCGGCTGGGCACAACGGACTTCGTACCCGAGTTGCAAGCCGTTGACCTTGCGCGATTTGCCGGTTTGCTTTTTGTATTCGTCGGCGACGAGCTTCGAAAACATCTTGCCGAGATTGATTTCAGCGATTGAAATATGCCCGTGATCGTCGCGGCCGATCCCTTCGAGGTACGACATCGGCAGGAGTTCGGCGAGCCCTTCGGCCATGACGATGACGCCGTATTGCTTGCCTTCGGATTCTTCGCGGAGCCGCATGGTCTTGACGATTCGCTTGACGACTTCGTCGACGTTCATGATCGGACGCGAGGTGACTTTGCCGTCCTTGCCGGTGACTTCCTCGGTCTGGCGATACTTGCCGTGGATGTCTTCGACGCTGATCACGAGCGACGCTTCGCCGGCGATCGCGGCGCCGTACCCGAGCCAGCCGGCGCTGCGGCCCATCACCTCGGTCAAGAAATACGCGCGGCCCGCTTCCGAATCATGCAGCAGGTTCCGAATCTCGGTCCCGAGCGTATGTACCGCCGTGAAATAGCCAAACGTAAAATCGATGCCCGTGTAATCGTTGTCGATCGTCTTCGGCAGATGGACGACCGGGATGCGCTTGGCTTCCTTGGGCAGCGTGTCCTGGTACATCTTGAATTTGTTGGCCGTCTTGAGCGTGTCGTCGCCGCCGATACTGATCAGGCAATCGACGCCCAGCGAGACGAGCCCTTCGTAGACATTCTTCAACGGCTTCGAGCGCTCGGGATCGGTCAGATGGCTGGGGTTGGAAACGTTCTTGCCTGGATTGCTCCGCGCCGTCCCGATCATGATGCCTTGCGAGTTGCGCGTGCGGCGCAGCATCTTGTGATCGAGCTTCAGGTAATCCTTGCCTTCGGTCAGCGGCTTCTCGGGTTTGAAGTCGATCAGACTCGAGTAACCATGCAAGATGCCGAGACATTCGATGTCGTTGCGCAAGAACGACGTCGCCGCGGCCGAGATGACGGCGTTGGCCGCGGGTGCCGGACCGCCGGCGAACAAGATCGCCGCGCGGCGGAAGCCCATTTGCACTTTGGGCGGACGTTTGAGGGTGGAAATTTCGTTCATGATTCGTTTCGATTCGTGTAAAAGTGTACTGGCCTGGGGGCCAGGCTAAGCGATAAGCCAATGCGAAGCCGTGCCCCCCAGGGCCGGCATTTTGTTTAACTCTTCAGCAGTTCGCGTTCGACGAACTTGGTATCGATCGTGCCGTCGGCGAATGCCGAGTTTTGCAGGATTTCCAAGTGCAGCGGAATCGTCGTGGCAATGCCCTCGATTTTGATTTCGCGTAGGGCGCGGATCATCGTTTGAATCGCTTCCTTGCGCGTCGGCTTGTGAACGATGAGCTTGCCGATCATCGAATCGTAGTATGGGCTGACTGTGTACCCGGCATAGGCATGCGAATCCCAGCGCACGCCGAGCCCGCCGGGCGGAATCAATTGGGTGATCTTGCCAGGCGAAGGCTGGAAGCCCTTGGCCGGATCTTCGGCATTGATGCGGCATTCGATCGCGGCCCCGGTTTGCTTGATGTCGGCTTGCTTGAACGGCAGTTTCTCGCCCGCCGCGACCAGGATCTGATTCTTGATCAGGTCGATGCCGGTGATCATTTCCGAGACCGGATGCTCGACCTGAATGCGGGCATTGACTTCGATGAAGTAAAAATTCTCTTGTTGATCGACGATGAACTCGACCGTTCCGGCGTTGGTGTAGCCGGCGGTTTTCGCTAAGCGAACTGCCGCCTCGCACATCGCGTTGCGAGTCTTTTCGGGCAGCCGCGACGAGGGACTTTCTTCGATCAGTTTTTGATGCCGCCGCTGCGTCGAGCAGTCACGTTCCCACAAGTGGCAGACGTTGCCGTGCTGATCGCCGATGATCTGCACCTCGACGTGCCGCGGCTTCTCGACGTACCGTTCGAGGTAAATGCCCGGATTGCCGAACGCGGCTTGGGCTTCGGCGCTCGCTTGTTGGATCGCACTTTTGAGGGTCAGATCGTTGCTCGCGACGCGCATCCCGCGCCCGCCGCCGCCGGCGGTTGCTTTGATGAGGACCGGAAACCCGATCTCGCGCGCCGTTTTGATCGCCTGCGCTTCATCGGTGATAAGTCCGTCGCTGCCCGGGACGACCGGCACATTGGCCTCCATCGCCAGCTTCCGCGCCGAGTTTTTGTCGCCGAGTTTGGCCATCGCTTCGGGCGTCGGCCCGATGAACGTGATCTGACAATCGCGGCAGACTTCGTTGAAATGCGCGTTCTCGCTCAAGAAGCCAAAGCCCGGATGGATCGCCTGGACATTCCCAATTTCCGCGGCGCTGATGACGCGATCGATCTTTAGGTACGAGTCGAGCGCCTTGGGTCCGCCGATGCAGTAGGCTTCGTCCGCCAAGCTGAGATAATGTGCGCCGCGATCAGCTTCGCTGTAAATGGCGACGGTTTCGATCCCTAACTCGCGACAGGCACGAATCACCCGCAAGGCAATCTCCCCGCGATTCGCTACTAAGATCCGCTTGAACATAATTGTGGTGCTAAAGGTGGCGTGCGTTATTGGCTAAATAAAAATCGCCGGGTTGGCCCGGCGGGTTGATCAAGGTCGTAGGTTATAAGTTGTAGGTTGTAGGTAGAAATACGAGCGGCACACCAGCTTGGCTTCGACATGTGTCCCAAGGTAGATGCGCCATACCTATAACTTATAACCTACAACTTACAACCTTGAACTCCACCGACTTACTTGCTTGGGCTAACACTACTTACTTGGGCTCACACTACTTGCTTGGGCTCACACTACTTGCTTGGGCTCACCCGGAACAGCGGTTGGCCAAATTCCACTGGTTGGCCGTTCTCCGCGAGAACCGCCGTGATTTGGCCGCTCATATCGGCCGGGATCTGGTTGAAGACCTTCATCGCTTCGACAATACAAACTGTCGTCTCGGGACCGACATGGTCGCCGACTTTGACGAATGGCGGCGACTCGGGATTCGCCGAAAGGTAAAACGTCCCGACCATCGGGCTCTTGATGACGACGCCGCTCTCAACTGCGGGAGCAGCCGGCGTTCCGCCGCTGCTTGGGGCGGCACTTGGCGTAGCTGCGGCTGCCGTTGGGGCGGGAGCATAGCTCATCGGATAACTGACCATTGGCTCTGCGCCGCGACGCAGGCGAACCCGTTGCTCGCCGTCTTTCAAGTCGAGCTCACTCAGGTCATGTTCTTTCATCAATTCGACCAGCCGACGAACCCGTTTGACGTCGAAAATGTCATTGGGTGGGGAACCGCCGTTGGACATGCGTAAACTCCGAGAGTTGCTGTATTTATGCGAAATGAATGTCGTATTTGTAGCCAAGGACGTAAGTCCTTGGATTTTCAGGGGTGATGCGTGATTCGTCCAAGGTCTCGCGACCTTGGCTACATGCTGGATCACGCAGCCCAAGCTTGCCTTGCGTCGTCCAAAGTCTTGCCCAAGGTACTCAACACGCGGTGTCCGGTCTTGGTCACAAGCACGTCGTCCTCGAGCCGAACTCCCCCGATTCCCGGCAGATAAATGCCCGGTTCTACAGTCACAATCATCCCAGGTCGTAGGATTTGCTTGGATCCGACGGAAAAACGGGGCTGCTCATGGACTTCCATGCCGATGCCGTGCCCAAGTCCGTGTCCAAAATACTTGCTAAAGCCAGCATCCTCGATGACCTTGCGAGCGGCGGCATCAACGTCGCCACAGACCGCACCGGGTTTGATCGCGGCGATTCCCGCGGCATTGGCATTGAACACAACTTGGTATATGCGTTCGACTTTGGGCGAAATTTTACCGGTGACTAAAACACGCGTCAAGTCACTTACGTATCGTTCAGCAACCGCCCCCCAATCAATCAGGAGCAGGCCAGCTGCCCCGATTTTTCCGTGACTGGCGCGTCCATGCGGCAAAGCGGCGCGGGCTCCGGCAGCGACGATCGGCTCGAAGCTTTGCCCTTTGCCGCCAAAGCTCCGGATTGCCGACTCAAGTTGATGAGCTACTTGGACTTCGGTCAAATCAGGATGCAGCGATTTGCGAATTTGCTCGAACGACTGCTCGGCCAATCGGACCGCCCGCTCGATCTCGGCGATCTCTTGTTTGTCCTTGATGGACCTGAGTTCTTCGACGAGTCCGCGCGTCGAGCTAAACTGCAGCGTTTTGGCATTCTCGCTGATCCGTTCACGCAGCCCCACGGTCATCGTGTCGGCTTCGATCCCGATCGTTGGGAGTTTGGACTTTTCCAGGACTTCGGCGATGGCCTTGTCCATTGTCTCGACCGATTTCGAGGTCTTGCGGACGTGCAGATCAAGCCCAGGACATTCGTCCGCCAACTGCGTGACAAACCGCGAATCCGTGACCAGAATCTCGCGATCGGCGAGCAGCAACAGAACACTGTCCTCGCCCGTAAAGCCGGTCAGGTAAGTAACATTTGGCTCTTTCTGGACGATTAAGCCGGGCAACTTTAGCTTTTTCAATGCTTTGCGAAGAGCGTCACGGCGAGCAGCAAAACGATCGGACATGGGGGGAAAGGATTCAGGAGGACAGGGAGGCAGGAGGACAGGCTGCAGAAGGAATATGCAAGACTGTTTAGCGATCCGAAGGAGAGCGATTAAAACACGTTGCTTCGCTCTACTTGTAATCTGCTCAAAGAAGAGCCGCAATCGTCTTGCCACGCTATTTTTCCCTGCGGCTCTGGTTTACGATGCGAAGTATGGACCGAACGACGCTCGAAACGCTGATTACCCAGTTCCAAAACGGCGGGTTACCGCTGGCCGAGTTGCTGACGCTGCTCACCGCCGAACAGACAGCGCGCCTCGGCCACACGGAACTCGATTTGGACCGCGCTCGCCGCTGCGGCTACCCGGAAGTTATCTTCGGAGCGAGTAAAACCTCGGCCCAATTGCTCGACATCGCGGCGCGGATGCTCGAAGCGGGCCACGAAGTCTTTATCACGCGCGTGACCGAAGAACACGTCGCGGCGCTGAACGCCAAGCACGCGAACCTACGCCACAATTCGGCCGCGCGCACGATTCGAATCTTGCCAGCCAATGCTACGGAGCGCCCGAAGCGCGGCCTCGTCACGATTCTCACCGCGGGCACGACCGATTTGCCCGTCGCCGAAGAAGCCCGCGAGACGGCCGATTGGATGGGTTGCCGGACGCAGCTTTTCAGCGATGTCGGCGTCGCCGGCCCGCAGCGGTTGCTCGCGCACCTGCCCGCGATTCAGCCGAGCGACGCCGTGGTCGTCGTTGCCGGCATGGAAGGCGCGCTGCCCAGTGTGGTCGGCGGGTACGTCGCTTGCCCCGTGATTGGCGTGCCGACGAGTGTCGGCTACGGCGTGAACTTTGGCGGCCTCACGGCCTTGCTCACGATGCTTAATAGCTGCGTGGCCAATGTGACGGTCGTGAACATCGACGCCGGATTCAAAGGCGGCTATCTTGCGGGACTCATCGCACAACGCGCGGCGTTGAAATAAAATAGAATTGCTAAGCGGCAAGCCCTGGGTACATCAGCGGTAGAATCTGCATTCTCACTTGACCCGAATCTCCAATCCCGAATCCCTTCTCTCCCACATGCTTCCTACTCTTCCCCCGCGTCGTGTTGACTCTCACAAAGCCGATTACGGCCGCATCTTGCTCATCGGCGGCTCGCGCGGAATGGCCGGGAGTATTTCGCTGTCGGGGATCGCTTGCCTGCGCAGCGGCGCTGGCTTGGTGACCGTGGCGGTGCCAGAGAGCATTCAAGCAATCGTCTCTGGCTACGAACCGTCGATGATGACGCTCGGCCTCGGTGAAAATGATCTCGGTCAGATTCGCATCGAACGCAACAGCCCCAACGAGGCCGCGTTTGGTTTGCTGACCGAAAAAGCGACGGTCGTTGCGATTGGCCCCGGCCTGGGACAATCGGCTGACACCGATCATTTGGTCGCTGACCTCTATCGCCGTCTGCCACAGCCGATGGTCCTTGATGCCGACGCGCTGAATTCGCTCGCGCGCCAGCCCAAGGTCCTCGATCAACCTGGCGGGCCGCGCATCCTGACGCCGCATCCGGGCGAA